>NZ_RAVY01000179.1:0-19463 GCF_003611625.1 Corallococcus sp. CA054B | reverse complement strand
CCTGGCTGCCCGCCCGCCGGCCGCCAGCCCGCCCCGGGGGAGGCGTCCCCGAGGAGAAACCCCCGGTCCGGACGCGCATCCTTGAGAAAGGCCGGGGCGGTAGCTATAAGCCCCGACCCACTACAACGCTGGACCTCCCTCCCATCCTGGGTGGGGGCAAGGCGCACTGGAGAGAAGCCATGAAGCCCGAACTGCACCCGGTCTATCCGCCCTCCCGCATCACCTGCGCGTGCGGCAACGTCGTCGAGACCAAGTCCACCCGCGGCTCGTTCAGCGTGGAAGTCTGCTCGAACTGCCACCCGTTCTTCACCGGCAAGTACAAGCTGCTGGACACGGCCGGCCGCATCGACCGCTTCAAGAAGAAGTACGCGAACAACGCGCCGGCCGCCAAGAAGGGCGCCAAGGCCGCCGAGCCCGAGAAGGCGTAGTCCTTCCGCTCTACAGCATCCGCGGTAGCCCACGAGCAGGGTCGTGGAGGGCCTCGAAAGACAGAGGCGCTCCCGCCCTGCTCGCGGTGTTTCAGCTTCAGGCGCTCGTCAAATTTTCACGCGCGCTTTCGGTGCTACAGCCAATTACAGGCCAGAAATTCGACGTAGCAGCCAACTGACCGCACAGTCCGCCGCGTCCCAGAGACGTCTGTCCCAAAGACGGAGGCGTGATGTTCGCGGAAGCTGCTGCCCCTGCCCTGAAGATTGTCCGACGCTCCCAGAACGACAGCGTCTTCGCGAAGCGCGGGGAGGCCTACACGCTGCTGCAGGGCGACAGCCTGGAGTTGATGGCCCAGCTGCCCGAGCAGTCCTTCGACCTCATCTTCGCGGACCCGCCGTACTTCCTCTCCAACGGCGGCACCACCTGCAAGGGTGGCAAGCGCGTCTCCGTGGCGAAGGGCCAGTGGGACGTGTCCCGCGGAGTGGAGGAGGACCACGCCTTCACCACCAAGTGGCTCGCCGCCTGCCAGCGCCTCCTGCGCCCCACCGGCACGCTGTGGGTGAGCGGCACCCAGCACGTCATCTTCAACGCCGGCTTCGCCATGCAGAAGCTGGGCTACAAGCTGCTCAACACCGTCACCTGGTACAAGCCCAACGCGAGCCCCAACCTGGCGTGCCGCTACTTCACGCACTCCACGGAGCTGCTCATCTGGGCCTCGCCGTCGTCCGGCGGCAAGCTGAAGCACGTCTTCAACTACCAGCGCATGAAGGCGGAGAACGGCGGCAAGCAGATGCGCGACGTGTGGAACCTGCCGCGCAACGGTGACGAGGAGCTCACCGCCGACGGCGCCGGCCGCATGTGGACGCAGACGGCCCCGCGCGGCGAGGAGAAGGCCTTCGGCAGCCACCCCACGCAGAAGCCGGTGGCCCTGCTGGAGCGCATCCTGGAGGCGAGCTGCCCGGAGAACTCGCTCATCCTGGACCCCTTCAACGGCAGCGGCACCACCGGCGTGGCCGCCCTGAAGCACGGCCACCGCTACGTGGGCATCGACATGAACCCGGAGTACCTGGCCCTGTCCAAGAAGCGCCTGGACGCGGCCCTCAAGTAGCCCTGCCTCAAGCGCGGGCGAGGATGAGCTCCACGCCCTGCCGGGCGATGGGGTGGTACCTCGCCCCGTTCTTCTCGAACGCCGCGCGCGCCACCTTGCGGTGGTCGCGCGACGAGGCGAGCACGCTGTAGAGCGGCTTGAGGTACTTCATCCGGCCCACCTCGCCGAGGAACTCCTCGGCCCGGCCGAGCGGAGCATCGAAGCCCGCGCGCAGCGCCGCCACCAGCCACGCCACCAGCACCTCCGAGTTGCGGCTGCCCGTGAGCGAGTACTTCGCGTCCAGCTCGCGGAAGACGTCCTGGGACGTGTCCGCCGGCATGGACTCCAGGAACAGCTGCCACTCGGTGGGCGTCCAGTCCTTCGTGTCCGCTTGCGAAGGCACCTTCCCGCGCAGCTTCTCCAGCGCCTCCAGCCGCGCGGAGGTGGGCCGGGGCGCGCTCTGCGGCACGCCGGGCCGGTTGAGGTACGCGTCCGCGTCCACCTTCGCCAGGGCCCCCGGCAGCTCGCTTTCCGTGAAGCGGACGAACTCCTCCGTGGTGAGCGCCTGGAAGCGGTACTTCGCCAGGTAGCGGCGCAGGAAGCCGTCGAACGTGGGGCGGCCCACCGCGTCCTCCAGCGCGCGCAGCAGCAGGTAGCCCTTCTCGTAGGGAATCTGGGAGAAGGCCTCGTCCGGATCCACGCCGGACAGGTGCGTGCGCAGCGCGGTGAGCTGCGGGTGCGCGCGGAAGTGGTGCAGCGCTTCGTCCAGCGAACGGCGCCCCAGGGCCGCGTGCAGCGCCGCGACCTCCGGCCCCGCCAGCGCCTCCAGGATGCGGCGCTCCGCGAAGACGGTGAAGCCTTCGTTCAGCCAGAAGTGCTCCGCGGACGCGTTCGTCACCAGGTTGCCCGTCCATGAGTGCGCAAGCTCATGCGCCACCACGTTCACCAGGCTCTTGTCGCCCGCGATGAGCGTGGGCGTGAGGAACGTCAGGCGCGGGTTCTCCATGCCGCCGTAGGGGAACGACGGCGGCATCAGCAGCAGGTCGAAGCGCTCCCAGTCGTACGGCCCGAAGAGCGACTCCGCGGCCTTGAGCATGTCGTCCACGCCCGCGAACTCGTCCGCCGCGTCCTCCAGCGCCTCCGGCTCCGCCCACACCCGCGAGCGCGGCCCCAGCTCCTTGGACGTGAGGCTGCCCACCGCGAACGCCAGCAGGTACGGGGGCACCGGCTGCGGCATCTCGTAGTGCTCCTCTGCCTCCACGCCGTGCTCCTCGCGCGCCACGAAGGACGCCGCCATCACGGACTTGAGCTGCTTGGGCACGCGCAGGGACGCGCGGTAGCGGATGCGGATGCGCGGCGTGTCCTGCAGCGGCACCACGCTGCGCGCGTGGATGGCCTGGCACTGGCTGAACAGGAACGGCTGCTGCCCGCCCGCCGTCTGCGACGGCGTCAGCCACTGCAGCGCGCTCGCCTCCGGCGACGTCCGGTAGCGCACCGTCAGCTGCTTCACCCCCGCGGGCAATTCAATCCGCAGCCGGCTGCCGAGGATGGGTTCAGGAGGGGAGAGGATGTAGGGCAAGGAGCGACCCTGGGCATCCACCACGCCGCGGATGTCCAGGTCGCGAGTGTCCAGGTCGAGGGGACCAGCTGACGCCTCCTTGAGGGTCAGCGTGGCCTCCGCGTGCAGGCGCCGCGTCCGGAAATCGACGCGGGCCTTCCAGTCCAGCGTTTCGGTCTCAGGCTGCGTGCTGTCGTTGTACGAGTGCGGGTCGAGGCGAGCCATGGGGCCCGACTTGTAGTCGGGGAGCCGACCTCCTGGCGAGCACACCCGACGGCAATGCCGGTTGACTTCCGGGTCAATCGCCTACATTTGTGCAGTCCCCTACTTCCTTTCATGGGAGCCGATTTCCGATGACGACCCGGATCCGAAAAGTGGCGGTGCTTGGCGCTGGCGTGATGGGCAGCGGCATCGCCGCGCATCTGGCCAACTCCGGCGTGCGCGCCCTGTTGCTGGACATCGTTCCGCCCCAGGCCGCTCCGGGCGAGGACACCGCTTCCAAGGCGTTCCGCAACAAGTTCTCGCAGGGCGCCATCGCGAACCTGCGCAAGGCGAAGCCCAGCCCCATCGTGTCCGAGCAGGTGCTCGCCGCCATCGAAGTGGGCAACCTGGAGGACGACCTCGCGCGCCTGGGCGAGTGCGATTGGATCATCGAGGTGGTGAAGGAGGACCTGGCCGTCAAGCAGGCCCTGTTCGCCAAGGTGGAGAAGCACGCCCGCAAGGACGCCATCATCTCCTCCAACACCTCCGGCCTCTCCATCGTGGGCATGACCGAGGGCCGCGGCGCGGAGTTCAAGAAGAACTTCCTCGTCACGCACTTCTTCAACCCCGTTCGCTACATGAAGCTCTTGGAGCTCGTGGCGGGCCAGGAGACGAACCCGGACGTCGTGAAGACGATCCACAAGTTCGGTGAAGAAGTGCTCGGCAAGGGCATCGTCTACGGCAAGGACACCACCAACTTCATCGCGAACCGCATCGGCGTGTACGGGATGATGCGGACCATCTCCGAGATGCAGAAGACGGAGATGACCATCGAAGAGGTGGACAAGATCTTTGGCCCGGCCATGGGCCGTCCCAAGTCCGCCGTGTTCCGCACCGCGGACATCGTGGGCCTGGACACGTTCACCCACGTGGCGAAGAACTGTTACGACACGCTGACCCACGACGAAGAGCGCGACGTCTTCGCCGCCCCGGACTTCCTCCAGAAGATGGTGGAGAAGAAGATGCTGGGCGACAAGACCGGCGGCGGCTTCTACAAGAAGGACCGCTCCTCCGGTGGCAAGGACATCCTCGCGCTGGACCTGAAGACGCTGGAGTACCGGCCGCAGGGCAAGGTGCGCTTCGACTCGCTGGGCGCCGCGAAGGGCATCGACGACGTGAAGGAGCGCGTGGCGTCCGTGATGAACGCGGACGACAAGGCCGGCAAGTTCGCCGAGCGCGTTACCCTGGACGTGCTGGCGTACTCCAGCCGCCGCATCCCGGAGATCGCGGACGACCTGGTCAACGTGGACCGCGGCGTGCGCTGGGGCTTCGGCTGGGACCTGGGGCCCTTCGAGGTCTGGGACGCCTACGGTGTCCAGAAGGGCGTGGAGCGCATGAAGGCGCTGGGCCTCAAGCCCGCCGCCTGGGTGGAGGAGATGCTGGCCAAGGGCCGCACGTCCTTCTACGGCGTGCAGGACGGCCGCGACACCTACTGGGACATCCCGTCCAAGTCCGTGAAGCCGGTGGTGGAGAACGCGCGCACGTCCCGCGTGGAGTACCTCAAGCGCGGCAACAAGAAGATCGCCGGCAACGACAGCGCTTCGCTGTGGGATGCGGGCGACGGCGTCACGCTGCTGGAGTTCCACTCCAAGATGAACTCCATCGACGATGACATCATCGCGATGATGAACACCGCGCTCGACGAGACGGAGAAGAACTTCAAGGGTCTCGTCATCGGCAATGACGGCTCCAACTTCTCCGCCGGCGCGAACATCATGGCCATGCTGATGGCGGCCAAGAGCGAGGACTTCGACTCCATCCGCAAGATGGCGTCCGCGTTCCAGGCGGCCAACCAGCGCATGCGCTACAGCCCCGTGCCCGTCGTGACGGCGCCCTTCAACCTCACGCTGGGCGGCGGCGCGGAGGTCACCATGGGTGGCAACGCGGTGCAGGCCAGCGCGGAGCTGTACATGGGCCTCGTGGAAGTGGGCGTGGGCCTCATCCCGGGCGGCGGCGGCACCATGATGCTGCTGCGCAACGTGTTCGGCACCTACGCGGCGGACAAGGACTTCGACGCGCTGCCCTTCCTCAAGAAGGTGTTCCTCGCCATCGGCATGGCGAAGGTGGCGACGAGCGCGGAAGAGGCGCGCGAGATGGGCTTCCTGTCGCAGCAGGACGGCATCACGGGCAACCGCGACTTCCTCCTGTCGGACGCGAAGTCGCGCGTGCTGGGCCTGGCCAACGGCGGCTTCCGCCCGCCGCGTCCCACGCGCTTCCGGCTGCCGGGCCCCAACGGCGCGGCCACCATCGACATGATGCTGTACGACATGCAGCTCAATAATCAGATCAGCGCCCACGACCGGAAGATCGCGCAGAAGCTGGCGCGCGTGCTGTCCGGTGGTGACACGAGCCCCTCCGTGCTGGTGACCGAGGAGAAGCTGCTGGAGCTGGAGATGGAAGCGTTCCTGAGCCTCATCGGCGAGGAGAAGACCCAGGACCGCATGATGTTCATGCTCGAGAAGGGCAAGCCGCTGCGCAACTAGCGCGAGGCGTTTACCCAATGGTTTTCCAGACGCGAATTCCGAAGCACGCCCGGACGCTGTCCGGGCAGGGAGACATCTAAAATGTCCGGTCGAGTCGTGATTGCCAGCGCGGTGCGCACCCCCTTCACCCGCGCCCACAAGGGAGAGTTCAAGGACACGCGGCCGGATACGCTCGCGGCCCTTGCCATCAAGGAGGCTGTCGCCCAGGTCCCCGGCTTGAAGCCGGCGGACGTGGAGGACGTCATCATGGGCTGTGCCATGCCGGAGGCGGAGCAGGGCATGAACGTGGCCCGCAACGCGAGCCTGCTCGCCGGCCTGCCGGACACCGTTCCGGGCCTGACCATCAACCGCTTCTGTTCCTCTGGCGTGCAGTCCGTGGCGCAGGCGGCGCAGGGCATCAAGTCCGGCATGCTCCAGGTGGCCGTGGCCGGTGGCACCGAGTCCATGACCATGGTGCCCATGGGCGGCAACAAGGTCTCCGCCAACCCGGAGATCATGCAGAAGCTGCCGGAGGTCTACACCTCCATGGGCGCGACGGCGGAGAACATCGCCTCCCGCTACAGCGTCACCCGTGAGGACGCGGACAAGTTCGCCGCCGAGTCCCAGCGCCGCGCGGCCACCGCCCGCGAGCAGGGGAAGTTCAAGGAGGAGATCTTCCCCGTCACCACCACGATGTTCGACGAGGACGGCAACCAGAAGCAGGTGACCGTCACGGTGGACACCATCCTGCGCCCGGAGACGACGGTGGAGGGCCTGGCCAAGCTGCGCCCGGCCTTCAACGCCAAGGGCGTGGTGACTGCCGGTAACGCGTCGCCGCTGACGGACGGCGCGGCGGCCGCGGTGGTGATGAGCGAGGAGAAGGCGAAGGAGCTCAACGTCAAGCCGCTGGGCTACTTCGTGGACTACGTGGTCGCCGGCGTGCCGCCCGAAATCATGGGCGTGGGCCCGGTGCCCGCCATCCGCAAGCTGCTGGAGCGCAACAAGCTGAAGATTGAGGACATCAGCGTGTTCGAGCTCAACGAGGCCTTCGCGGCGCAGGCGCTGCACTGCATCCGCGAGCTGGGCATCCCCCAGGACAAGGTGAACCCGAACGGCGGCGCCATCGCCCTGGGCCACCCGCTGGGCGTGTCCGGTGCGCGCATGGTGGCGACCATCCTGCGCGAGCTGAAGCGCCGGGACGGCCGCTACGGCGTGGTGAGCATGTGCATCGGCGGCGGCATGGGTGCCGCCGCGCTGGTGGAGCTGGCGAAGTAATCCGCTTCCCGTTCGCGCCCCCTGGTGGCTTCAAGGGGGCGCGGAGGGGACTGTCAGGAGGCCGGGGCGTCCGGGTCGTTCACCGGGACGCCCGCCAGGCGCAGCACCCGCAGCGCGTTGGTGGTGTCCACCACCCCCTGCCGGAGCCGGTAGTCGAACACCATCTTCCCGTCCTCCAGGTGGTCGCGGAAGTGGACGTTCACCACGTGCGAGCCCGGCTCGTCCGCCAGCACCGCCAGCGACAAGTCGTGAGTCGTCACCGCGCCACACGCGCCGGAGGCGAGCAGCAGCCGCAGCACCTCGCGTGAGGCAATCTGGCGCTCGCGGGTGTTGGTGCCCAGCAGGATTTCGTCGAGCAGGAAGAGGGCCTGGCCCTTCGCGGCCGCCGCCGCGTCCAGCACCATCTTCAGCCGCAGCACCTCCGCGTGGAAGTACGACACGCCGCGCTCCAGCGAGTCCTTCACGCGCATGCTGGTGAGCACCTGCACCGGGGACAACCGGAACGCCGCCGCGGCCACCGGCGCGCCCGCCAGCGCCAGCACCACGTTCGCGCCCAGCGCGCGCATCAGCGTCGTCTTGCCGCTCATGTTGGAGCCGGTGATCAGCAGCGCGTGGCGCGGGCCGGGCAGGGACACGTCGTTGGGCACGGGCGCGTCCAGGAGCGGATGTCCCAGCGCGGTGGCCTCCACGCTCGGGCCCTGGGCCTGCAGCTGGGGCCAGGTGAAGGCAGGGCGGTCATGGGCCAGGCCGCCCAGGCAGCAGAGGGCCTCCAATTCCGAGAGCCCCTCGAACCACTGGCGCACGTCGCGGCCGTGGGCGGCGCGCCAGTTCTCCAGCGCGAAGAGGGCGTGGATGTCCCAGAGCGTGAGCCAGTGGACCAGCGGGTGGAACTGGTGCCGCTTGAACTCGATGAGCGAGTACAGCCGGCTGAAGCGCTGGAACAGCGCGGACACCGGGGGGCCGCCCTGCGCCGTCAGGCCGGACTGGAGCTGCTTGAGGCGCGGGTGCTCGAAGGTCTGCTTCTCCACGCGCTCGAAGAGGGACGCGTAGCGCGCGAAGCCGCGCTCGCCGCGCTCCACGCCCTCGTCCATCTGCCGCAGCGTGCGGCGCGTGGCCACGGCGATGCCCAGCTGCGCGAGCAGCCCCAGCCAGACGAGGCTGTCCGGAATCACGCCGACCGTGCCCAGGATGAACAGGGTGAGCGTCACCGGGGGCAGCAGGATGGCCAGGGGCCGCGCCCAGCGGATGGCGTCCAGCGACGGGCCCGCCTCCGCCCACTGGATGAAGAGTGCGGGGTCCGCCTTGTCCTTCGCCACCACGCGGGCGTCCACGCAGAGGTCCTGGCGGAAGTCCACGCGCGGGGCCAATTCGCGCGCGGCGCCCTGCCGGGTCACCACCGTCTCCGCCGTGGCGGGGGCGGACAGCCACGCGGCCAGCCGCTCCTCGCCCGCGCGCGTCGCCGTCTCATTGATCAGCTGGAAGAGGCTGCCCTGGCCAAAGACATCCAGGTCCGTGGCGTAGAGGTGGTTGGGAGAGAGGAACCGCTCCCCCGTGTCCGTGAAGGAATGCCAGCCGCCCTCCAGCCGCGCCAGGCCGCGCTCGTTGAGCAGCACGAAGAGGCGGGCGCGCTGCTCCTTGAGGAACACCTGGTGGTGCAGCACCGCCAGCACGCCATAGACGGCGAGCGCCCCGGCCGCCGCCCACCACCAGGGCTTGGGCAGCCGGCCCATCAGCGTCAGCGCGGCCACGACGAGCGCCGCCACGAAGGCCACGGTGCGCAGGTTGGCGTACCTGGCGCTGACGCGGTCCAGCTCCGTCAGGTCCGCCTGGGCGGCGGCGCGGCGGTCGGTGTACGTGCGATGAGGGCTCTGGGACTCGGTCGGGACGGGCACGATGGTCGCGCATGCTGTGCGGCCCCCCATCCCAGGGCAAGCGCGCAAACCAAGGGATGTCCCAGGGGCCGCAAGTTGACTCCCAGGGGGCCCCCGGGCTTTGAATGCGACATGTGAGGGACGGTCGGGCCGGCCGTGTCTCACCGAGGGGGCTCACCCCATGTCGTTACCCAAGGTCGTGCTGGGCGGAGGGCTCCTCGCGGGCCTGCTCGCCGCGCCTCCCGCCGAGGCCCGCTTCGGCAAGCGCTCGGAGTCCCACGAAACGTCGAAGCCCGTCCACGAGGCGACCGCCATCGGTTCGGACTGGGACGACGATTCGAAGAAGGACGACGAGAACAAGAACCGCTCGTCCAAGAGCAAGCGGACGACGCTGTCCTCCACGGATGCCGACTACGCGTTCAACTCGAGCGCGTCCGACGATGCCGTCGCCGTCGTCCTGGGCGCGCTCTTCGAGCTGATGTTTCGTGGAGTGGGGGAGGCCATCGCCAGCATGGGCACCCACCATGGCCACGACATCAACGCTCCGGACGCGCAGCCCCAGCGCAACTCGCTCCGGCACGCCACGCCGTTCTCCGTGCGCATGGGCGCGCTGGTGTCACCCATCCGGGGCGGCATCGGCGTGGACTTCAACCTCGGCTGGGAGGCCCAGCGCTTCGGCATGGACCTGCGGCTGTCGCGGCTGACGGGGACGTGGGACACCTCGGCGTACCGCAACACGCGCACCCTGGGGGAGATGCACGCGACCTACTCCCCCCTCGTCCGGGAGGAGCTCCGCCTGCGCGTGGAAGCCGGCGTCTCCACCCTGGACGCGCCCGGGCGCGTCTACGTGGCCCCCAGCCTGGGCATGTCCGTGGAGGCGTGCCTCCTGGGCCCCCTGGACGTGGAGGGGCGCCTGCAGATGACGCCCGGGCCCTACCAGCAGCTGGACGCGCGCGGAGGGCTCGCGCTGCACCTGGGCGGACTCATGCTGCGCGGCGGGGTGCGCTACCTCAACCTGGACTCCGAGGTCGCCCCGCTGGGGATGCCCCTCGGCTTCACCCCCGAGTTCGGCCTGGGCTTCGTGTTCTGAACGCCATGCGCTGAAAACACCACGGGCCCGGCCGCGGATGCTCTCGCGGACAGGCCCGTTGGACGTCACGGCCCCTTGGAAGGGACGTGGGGTCTACTTCTCCTTGGAGGCCAGCTTGCGCAGGGCCTTCTGGTCGCGCACGCAGAGGATGCGGCCGACGTTGCCGAGCACGCCCTCGCGCTTCATCTCGTTGATGAGCGTGGACACGAAGGAGCGCGAGGCGCCCACCAGGTCCGCCAGGTCCTGCTGCGTAATCCCGCGCAGGTCCGTCTCACCGCCGTGCGGGCAGCGCTCGCCGTGCGCCTCCACCAGCGTGAGCAGGGTGTCCGCCAGCCGGGCCGGAACCTCCTTGAAGGTCAGGCCCAGGACGCGCTTGCGCAGCGAGCGCACGCGGTCCGCGTAGGCGCGCACCACGTCCACCGCCAGGGCCGGACGGGCCTCCAGCTGGGCGCGGAAGTCACGGCCCTCGATGCTCCACACCTCGGCCTCGCCCGCCGCCACGGCCATCTCCTCGATGGGCGTGCCTTCCGGGCGGAACAGCTCGCCGAACAGGTCGCCCGGGCGGAGGATGGACACCACCGAGCGGGTGCTGTTCTTGCCAATGCGCATCAGGCGCACGCGGCCGGACTTCAGCAGGTACACGCGGTCCGACGTGTCGCCGGGGCGGTAGATGGTCGAGTTGTGCGGGAAGGACTCGACCTTGAAGTACCCCTTGAAGTCGATGGCCTCCTGGCCGGGGACCAGCTTGTTCGCGGTCACCATCATGCCGGACGACGTCGCCTGCAGCGGCGCCACGACGTTGGAACCGATGGGGCCGAGGGGGCGGTTGAAGCCGTGCATGGGAGTCTCCTGGAAAGACGGAAAGGGATGGGGAAGGTTGGTCGCTGCTGCTGCGGCGGACGGACCTTGCTCTTTCCAAGAGGCGTGCCATGAGCACTTGAAGTATTCCCAGGGGAACAGTTCGAGGAATGCCGGGTACTTAGCGCTACACCCTGGTTCGGCCCCCCCCACTGTGTCCAAAACCTGAAACAGAACGTTCAAACAGTCTGATCAGTTTGAACGAAACGTTAAAGCGCCACACCGGTTTGTCCGGGCTGGGACAGTGTCAGGAAGCATCCTTCACCGGATAAGGGTGAACCTGTGGACCATGCCCCTGTGCGAGACCGAACTTTTGAAGCTTTCGTTCAAGCGTGGGACGGCTGATGCCCAGGATCTGACACGTGCGGCCCTTGTGGCCCTTGGTGACGGCCATGGCGCGGGCAATGAGCTGCCGTTCGGCCTCTTCCAGGGTGGGGATGAGGCTCACGTCGTCCACGGCGGGGGCGGCGAACATGCTGCTCGCGCCTCCGGCAGCGCGCTGGCCCGCGTCCAGGGAGCCTGAGGGGTTCGCCTCCAGGGCGGGCAGGTCATCGCCGCGGAGCACGTCACCGGGCGCGAGCACCACGGCGCGGGTGAGGACGTTCTCCAACTCGCGCACGTTGCCACGCCAGGGCAACAGGGTGAGGCGCTCCATCACCTCGTGGGGCACGCGGGTGACGCGCTTGTGCACCTTCTCGTTGATGCGCTCCAAGAGGTGCTTCACCAGGAGGGAGATGTCCTCGCGGCGCTCGCGCAGCGGCGGGATGACGAGGGTGATGACCTTGAGGCGCTGGTAGAGGTCCTCGCGGAAGCGCCCCTGGGCCACCTCGTCCGCGAGGTTGCGGTGGGTGGCGGCGATGACGCGGGCGCGCAGCTTCACGCGCTTGACGCCGCCCACGCGCTCGAACTCGCGCTCCTGGAGCACGCGCAAGAGCTTCGCCTGGAGCATCAGCGACATGTCGCCAATCTCATCCAGGAACACGGTGCCGTCCTCGGCCAGCTCGAACTTGCCGGGCTTGCCGGACACGGCGCCGGTGAAGGCGCCCTTCTCGTGGCCGAACAGCTCGCTCTCCAGGAGCGTGTCCACGATGGCGGAGCAGTTGATGCCGATGAAGGGGCGGGGCTCGTCGTAGGAGTAGTTGTGGATGACGCGGGCGATGAGCTCCTTGCCGGTGCCGCTCTCGCCGTTGATCAGCACCGTGGCGGTGCTGCCCGTCACCTTGCCAATCTCCTTCACCAGCTGCTGCATGGAGGGGCTGGTGCCCACGATGTCGCCCAGGCGGACGACGGCGTTCTCGCGGTGGACCTCGTCCGCGCGGCGCGACAGCTGGCGGTACTCCAGCGCGCGCTCCACGACGAGGTCCAGGGCGGCCGGATCCGGGAAGGGCTTGTGGATGTAGTCGAACGCACCGGCCTTCATGGCCCGGATGGTCGTCTCCATGTCGTGGTAGGCGGTGACGAGGATGATGCGCGCGTCGCCGCACAGGGTCTTCATCTCCTCGATGATCTCCAGGCCCGTGCGGTCCGGGAGCATCATGTCCAGGATGACCACGCTGGGCATGTTCTCCTGGGCGGCCTTGAGGCCCGCGGCGGCGCTGGTGGCCGTCACCACCTGGTAGCGCGGCTGCCCGTCGTCCTGCTCGATCTCCTCGAAGTGCATCGTGAGGGTTTCGAGCAGCGACACGTCATCGTCGACGATGAGGAGGGTCTCCATGGGGTCCTCAGGCGGCGAACGTCAGCGTGAACACCATCCCCGGTTCCGCGCTCCCCTGGGCCGCCACATCGCCCCCCACGCCCGTCATCACCCGCCGCAGGGCAGCCAGGGACAGCCCCGCGCCTCGCGCCAGCCGCGAGCCGAAGGGGTCGAACAGCGTGCCCCGCTCCTCGGGAGGCAGGGCCGCGGCCGGATCATCCAGGATGAGGCTGACGTGGCCGGGGTCGTCCTGGCGCAGCGTCACCTGGACGCGGCCCTCTTCTGGCAGGCCCATGGCCACGTTGAGCAGGACTTGAGCGAGCACGGGCCTCAACCGGTTGGGATCCACCCGCACGCGGGGCAGGTCCGCCTCTTCCTTCACCTCCACCTCGATGCGGCGCTCGGCCAGCTCCGGGGCCACCATGGCGGTCGCCTCCTGGACGACCGAGCGCAGGGCGTGGGCGTCCAGGTTCGCGGCGCTCTCGCGGCCGTACTCGGAGAGCAGCCAGAGCATGCGCTCCATGGTCCGGATCTCGCGGTTGGCGATGGTGAGCCGCCGCTTGTCCCGGTCCGACAGGCCGGTGTTCCGGGCCAGCGTCTGCACCGCCATCTTCACGGAGGACAGCGGGTTGCGGATCTCATGGCTGAGCGACGAGGACAGCTTGGAGATCTGCACCGGCGGGGCGCCCTCCAGCACGGCGCCCAGGTCGAGCACGCCCGCGGCGGCCTCCTCGCCGTCCATGCCCAGCACGAGCCGCAGGTGGTGGGGGGGCGGGGTGCCTCCGGGGCCTCCCGCGGAGACGGTGACGAACTCCACGGCGCGGCGGTCCTCGCGCGCTCGCGCATCCAGTTCGCGGGCGCGCTCCTGCGCGACCCCGAGCGCGGTGTGCAGCGGCATGCCCACGAGCGCCTTGGCGTCGCGGCGCAGCACCTGGGCGCAGTCACCTTCGGCGCGTGTCACCCGGAGGTGGGGGGACCAGGCGAGTTGCGCGGCTTGCAGGAGATGGGCGTTCATTGGTGGACCTGAAACATACCGGGTAACGTCGAGCGCTGTCCTTATGACCAGCACCGCACGTCCTCCGAAGAACCTTGTGGCCGCCCTTCTGTTCCTGTCCGGGGCCACGGCGCTCGTCTACGAGCTGGTCTGGTCCAAATACCTGGGGAACGTGCTGGGCAACAGCGGCCAGGCGCACGCCGTCGTGCTGGCCACGTTCATGGGGGGGCTGGCGCTGGGCGCGTTTGTCTTCGGGCGGACAGCGGACCGGGTGAAGAACCCCCTAGCGCTCTACGGCGTGCTGGAGCTGGGCGTGGGCCTGTACGCGCTGGCGTTCCCGTACGTCCTGGGGGCGCTGGAGCACCTGTGGCTGTCCCTGGCGCCCCACGTGCCGGAGGGCCTGCGGGTGGCGCCGCGCCTGCTCGTGTCCTCGCTGTCCCTGGTGGTGCCCACGCTGCTCATGGGCGGCACGCTGCCGGCGCTGGTGCGCCACTTCGCGGCGAGCCTCGCGGGGGTGCGCAAGGAGCTGGCGCGCCTGTACGCCATCAACAGCCTGGGCGCGGCGGTGGGCGTCTACGTGGCGGGCACGCGGCTCGTTCCGCTGGTGGGTCTGTCCGCGTCCGCGAAGCTGGCCGCGGCCATCAACGTGCTGCTCGCACTGGCGGCGCTGGCGCTGGCCCGCCGGCACCCACCGGCGGTGACGGTGGGGGCGGCGGCATCCGCGGAGGACGTGGCCTACCCCCGGCGGGCGGTGCGGGCCGCGCTGGTGGGCGTGATGCTGTCTGGCTTCACGTCCATGCTGTACCAGGTGACGTGGATCCGCCTGCTGTCCATCGTGCTGGGCGCGTCCACGTATGCCTTCACGCTCATCCTGACGGCGTTCATCCTGGGCATCGGCCTGGGCAGCTTCTGGCTGATGACGCGCAAGGAGGGCGGGGACTCGCTGAAATTGTATGGCTGGACGCAGGTGGGGCTGGTGTTGAGCCTCTGCGTGGCGCTGCCTTTGTACGTGCGGCTGCCGCACCTGTTCCGCTGGTCGGAGTGGATGCTCACGCGCGCGGTGGAGACGTGGCCCGTCTTCCAGGGCATCACCTTCGCGTTCTGCTGCGCGGTGCTGCTGGTGCCCACGTTCATCATGGGCGTGGCGTTCCCGGCGGCGGCGCGCGTGGCCACGGCGAAGGTGTCCGAGGTGGGGCGCCAACTGGGCGGCGTGTACCTGTGGAACACGGCGGGCACGCTCTCCGGCTCCGTGCTGGGCGGGCTGGTGCTGATGCCCTTCTGGGGCATGCAGGGCAACTTCATCGCCGGGGCGGTGGCGAACCTCCTGTCCGCGGGGCTGGCGTTCCACGCGCTGTCCGCGCCGAAGGAAGGGGAGGGTGCGACCGCGGTGCCCGCGTGGCGGACGCTCTTGCCGGTGGGCATGACGGCGGTGCTGGCGGTGGGGGTGCTGGGCGGCATGCACGGCTGGCCGCAGCGGCTGTCCAACATCGCGGCGATCCGCGCGCACCAGAAGCCGCCGGACAGCTACGCGAAACTGGTGGAGGGCACGGAGCGGGCCATCATCCCGCGCTTCTACGCGGACGACACCTTCGCCACGGTGATGGTGGGGGACCTGCCGAGCGAAAACCTCCGCTTCATGAAGATCAACGGGAAGACGGACGCGTCGAACGGGAGCGACATCGAGACGCAGGTGATGGCGGGCCACCTGGGCGTGCTGCTCCACCCGCGCGACCCGAAGAACGTGCTCGTCATCGGCTCGGGCGCGGCCATCACCACGGGCAGCGTACTGGCGCATCCGGTGGAGCGCCTGGACATGGTGGAAATCTCCCCGGCGGTCATCGACGCGGCGCGCCTGTTCAAGGAGGACAACCGCAACGCGGTGGATGATCCGCGCACGCACGTGCACATCGACGACGCGAAGACCTTCATGGCGCTGGCGCCCATCCAGTACGACCTCATCGTCAGCGTGCCGTCCAACCCCTGGGTGTCGGGCGTGTCCGGCCTCTTCACGCGCGACTTCTTCCAGCTGGTGGACAAGCACCTGACGGACGACGGCGTGATGGTGCAGTGGATCCACACCTACGAGAGCAACCGCGAGCTGGTGCGGCTGGTGATCCGCACGCTGCAGGACACCTTCCCGCACGCCACGACGTGGCTGGGCCCGGAGGACCTGGTGATGGTGGCCAGCCGCAAGCCGCTGTCATTCAACGCGGCGGAGGTGGCCGCGCGCATGGCCCGGCCGGACGTGAAGGCGGACCTGGCGCGGGTGGAGATAAACGACCTGTTCAGCCTGCTGTCCAAGCAGGTGCATACGGAGGCCGGACAGAAGGCCTTCGCGGGCGAGGGGCCCATCAACACGGACGATCACAACCTGCTGGAGTACGCGTCGCCGGTGGCGTTCTTCCTCGCGAACCTGGACGTGCGCGTGAACGACGAGCGCCGGTCGCCGGAGACAGGGCCCGGGCTGCTCCTGCACGGGTACCTGCGCGACCATCCGCCCACCGCCGAGCAGGCCGCGGGGCTGTACCGCAATGTGCAGCGCTACCACGCGGACAAGGATCCGACGGTCCGGGGCGTGGCGGCGCTGTGGCGTTCGCTGGCGCCGGAGGATCCCGCGTCGGCGCTCGCGCTGGGCCGGGCGGTGCTGGCGCAGGGGGACCTGACCCTGGCTGCGTCCCTGCTGGAGCCGGAGGTGGCGCGGGGCGGCCGTTCACCGGAGCTGGTGACGGAGTACCTGAAGCTGGTGACGGCGCGGGCCTGGGCCGCGCGCACGGTGTGGACGCCGATGAAGGCGGACGGGGCGCTGGCGGTGGGCCGCGAGGTGGCGGCGAGCCACCCCCAGGACGCGAAGCTGCAGAAGGCGTTCAAGGCCTACTGTGAAGCCCTGCCGCCGGATGCCTGCGAGAGCTCGGCCCGTACGCCCACGGCGGCGCCCGGCGGGCCCTGAAACAGGGGGGATGAAACCTTGAGAGGGGCCAGACCCGCGATATTCCTTGATCCGGTCCCCCATCCTCCCGATGACGGATGGAGGCGCTTGCCCGCCCGTTGTACTGTCTGTATCGACCCTGACTTCCCGCAGGGTGTGTCTCTCCACCGCTGCAACGACCCCCGGAGTTTCCCATGAACGCGATCGCGAAGGCCCCGAAGAAGCAGTTCCGCAAGAACCGTGGTCAGGGCATGACCGAGTACATCATCATCGTTGCCCTGATCGCGATCGCCGCCATCGGCGTGATCACGCTGTTCGGTGACAACATCCGCCGCCTGTTCGGCGCCTCCGCGGCGGCCCTGGCCGGTGAGGACAACGTGGCCAACGACGGCCAGCTGTCCAACGACCAGCTGAACAAGAAGACCATGAAGTCCTTCGGTCAGAACAACACCTACTGAGCCGCTTCCCGGGCTTTTTCCGGGAGATGCCGACGCCCAAAAGGTGTCGGCGGTCCGGTGAATGGCAGGTCCCTCCAACTGGAAGGGCCTGCCATTCGTGTTTCAAGGGACTGAAGCTGTCATCGTGCGCGCCATGACCGTGTCGTCACCGGAGGTTGTCGCCGGGCTGCGCCGCCGGCTCTGGGTCTACCGGATGCTGGTGGTGGGGCTGTGTATCGCGTTGTTCGGGCTCCTCTTGGGGCTGAGGCGCGCACTGACCCCGCTGCCGCCGCCCGACGTGGAGGTGACCGACGTCCGCGAGCGGATGGCGGCCCTGGAGACGGCGCGGCCGGGCGCCTCGGATGTCTCGGAGACGTACTTCGCGTCGGACACGTCCAGCGTGCACCTGCACCTGATGGGACGGGGCCAGACGTGCCCCCTGCACATCCACCGCGCGCCCTTCGAGGCCACCATCATCGTCGCGGGTGAGGCGCACGTGTGGCAGGTCTGGGGTGAGGAGGGGCGCCGGATGGAGCGGCGCGGAGTGCACGGGCCGGGCTGGCTCGTGGCCTCGGCACCCTTCACGGGGCACGAGTGGCGCAACCCCGATGAGGACCGGGTGCTGGGCAACCTGGTGTTCACCGTGCCGGGCTTCGACGGGAACCTCTACGTCTCGGCGGAGGACGCGCGGCTGTTGCGCGGCACGGTGCCCTTCGCCCAGGAGCCTCGCGAGGCACTCGCCGGGCTGCGGAGTCGGGGCGTGAAGCAGGAGGAGACGCCGCTGCCGGTGCTCCAGGGGCGCATGTCGCGCGTGCTGCTGGACGGTGGGGAGTGGACGGTGAAGGCGACGCCCGACGCACCCATAGTGGCCTATGTGGCGGCGGGACGGGGCATCGCGGAGGCGCCGGAGTCCCGGCCGTTGCGAGAAGGCCAGCTCTGGGTGCTGCGCCGGGATGCGCGGGTGCGCTCCGAGGAGGGCTCACCCGTGGCGCTGTATGTGTTTCACCCGCCGCCGGAAGCGGTCGCGGGGCGCTGAGGCGTTCCGGGCACCTCGGGCGTGCGCTCCCGGGCCCAGAGGACCCAGCCGTTCGCCTTCGTCAGCTCGCGCCAGCCGCCCCGCGCCCGGAGGTGATCCAGCAGGAGGTTGCCGGGGTTCTGCGTGTCCCAGACGACGTAGTCCGGATCATAGGCCTCCAGCGCCTGCTCCCAGCCGGGCTCGGACCACACCAGTTGTGCATAGGCCTGGTGGATGGCCGTGGGGAACGGATCATTCCGGCTGTCGATGTAGACCTTGTACGGGGCGCCCGCGAAGTAGGAGATGGGGCCGCCCATGATGAAGCGGTTGAGCACGCGGCCGGGGGGCTGTTGTCTCAACGTCTGGAGCACGGGCAGGGGAATGCTGGGGTGCGTGCCCTTCTCCACGGGGCGGGGCGCGCCCGCGTTCAGCGCGAACAGGCCGGCCAGCAGGACGGCGGGCCACAGCGCCAGGGACGTTCCGGTGCTCCAGGAGGCCAGGGGGCGCTCCAGCCAGGACAGGAAGCGGGGGAGGGCGGGCGCGTCGCTCGTGCGCGCGTGCTCCACCAGGGTAAGGGCGAGCAGCACGGACGCGAACGGCGCGTGGCGCTGGACCTTCAGCGCGGCGATACCCAGCACGAGCGTGGGCAGGAGGGCCGCTGCGCGCCGCATGCGGGCCCGGCCGATGACGAAGAGGCACGCACCGAAGAGGAGGAGGTAGACCCAGCTCCAGCCCGCATCCAGGTCCAGCGGGCGCCACTCGTTGATGTTCTGGGTGGATGCGAGCAGCGAGTGCTGGAGCGGGTACAAATAGATGTGGGGGCCGTCCGGAGACAGGCCCGCGACAAGGAACATCGCGAGCGCCGCCGCGAGCGCGGCCCCGCAGCGCCGGAGCGACGCGGGTGTGCGGTCATCCAGGGCCGTGCCCATCGCGGTGGACGCGAGCAGCGCCGGGCCCAGGAGCCAGCTGCCGTGCAGGTTGGCCCAGGCGAGTCCCAGGAGCGGGAAGGCCCAGAGCACCCGCGTATTCCCCTGGCGCCAGGCCTGGACGCCCAGGACAGCGAGGGCGAAGAGCAGGTGTCCCAGATGGAAGGGACGTTCCTGGATCCAGGTGGAGGCCTGGACGCCCGATATCAATCCCAGACAGGCGAGGACGAGGAGATGGGAGGGCCGGGCGTCCGCGCGCCGCAGGGCGACCCAGAGCAGGAGCACGTTGGCCGCCACGAGCGTGGCGACGAGGAGCGCGGGACCGGCGGCGCCCAGGAGCTTGATGAGCAGGACGCAGAGCACGCCGAAGCCCCACTCGTGGGGGACCCAGCCCGCGGTGCCCGTGACGCTGAACGGGTCCACGCGGTTGAAGCCGTGCTCCAGCACGTAGCGGCCGCCCGCCAGGTGGAAGAACAGGTCGTAGTTGCGAAGGGGAAGAAACCCCAGCCAGAGGATGAGCCCCAGCGCGAACAGGGCCACGGGGGCGGGCAGGAGGGCGCGGAGCCGCATGGTGTTCGGGT
>NZ_RAVY01000178.1:0-19549 GCF_003611625.1 Corallococcus sp. CA054B | reverse complement strand
CCCTGCCACGCGGCCGGGCGCCTCGGGTAAGGTGTCCCAAGACGTCCAGTAGCGACGACCTTCCGCCATGCGCCCCGCCCTCTTCCTGCTGCTCTTCGCAGTCTCCGGTCCGTCCTGGGCGGAGGACTCCGCGTCCACGAAGAAGGCGGCGGCCAGCGCGACGCCAGCGCCCCAGGCCTCGGCGACGAAGAAGCCGGTCAAGGCCATCCGCCTGGAGGCCATCCAGGTCGAGGGGCGCATCCAGAAGCCGGAAGCCTTCTATTTCCTCGACCGCTCCAAGCCGAGCTTCGACGACCTGAACCGCACGGAGAGCTTCGTGCCCAAGGTGGTCCAGAGCGTGCAGCAGGACCCGTTCTAGTTCCATGGCCCTTCAAACCCGCCCCAAGTTGCTGCGCGTCGGCGTCATCCAGGACGGGCGCATCGTCGAAGAGCACCACCTGCTCCACGACTCCGTCACCATTGGCGATGACGCCCGTAACACCATCGTCATGCCCCCCTCCGAGGCGCGCCCGCCGCGCTTCAAGGTGCTGGAGAACCGCGGCCAGCAGTTCCACCTCATCATCGACGAGCACATGCAGGGCCGCGTCAACCTGGGCTCGTCGGACGTGGACTTCGACGCGCTGCGCTCCCAGGGACTCGCCACGCGCCGCGCGGACGACACCTTCGACCTGCCCCTGCAGGAGAGCGCCCGCGGCAAGGTGGACCTGCCGGACGCCACGCTCTTCTTCCACTTCATCCCCGCGCCCGCGGAGGGCTCCAAGCCCACCCTGCCCCCGGAGCTGAAGGCCAGCCCGTGGCGCACGGTGGACCGCGTCTTCTTCGGCATCCTCCTGTCGATGCTGGTGCTCTACGTGCTGAGCGTGGCGCTCATCGTCGCCCAGCCCGCGCCGGTGGAGGCGGAGGTGGAGCTGGACCAGCTGGAAGACCGCTTCGTGCGCGCCATCATCCCGCCCCAGCCCCCCAAGAAGGACGAGAAGCCCAAGGACGCCCCCGGCCCCGAGAAGAAGCAGGAAGAGCCGAAGACGGCCCAGAAGAAGCCCGCCTCCACGGACCCGACGCCCGCCCCCGCAAACAGCGAGGAGCGCCGGCAACAGGTCGAGGCCAGGGTCGCGGGCACCGGCCTCCTCAAGCTGCTGGGCGGCAAGGGCCCCGGCGGCGGGGATGCCATCGCGGACGTGCTCGGGAGCTCCGGCAGCGGCGCCAACGTGGCGGATGCGCTCGCGGGCGCGACGGCGGGTAGCGCGCTCACTGCGGGCTCCGGCGGCGGCAACGGCATCGCCAACCCGCAGGGGGACACCGGCGGCAAGATGGCGGGCATCGGCGCGACACAGACGTCCGGCGCGGGCTCCGTGAACACCGGCCAGAAGCAGGCCGTCAAGGTGCCCCAGGTCGCGGACTCGGTGCCGGAAGTGGACAGCTCCGAGGTCAAGCCCAAGGAGTTGGCCCGCCACATCCAGAGCCGGAAGGCCTCCATCCAGCGCTGCTACGAGAACGGCCTCAAGCGCGACCCCTCCCTCAAGGGCAAGGTGATGATCCGCTTCGACCTGACGCCGCAGGGCCGCGTCAGCAACGTGGAGGTGGAGGAGTCCACCCTGCGCTCGGACGAGGTCATCAACTGCATCAAGACCACCATGCGTGCCTGGACGTTCCCTTTCAAACCGAGTGACGACGTCCCCGTCAGCTACCCGTTCATCTTCTCGCCAGGGGAATAGGCTCGACCGTCCGGACCTTCCGGAGGCACCGGACCCGCGGGGAGCACATGGAGAAGCTGGCTGTCATCGCCACATCCCCCCTCTTCGAGATGCTGGCTCCCGCCGAGCTCGCGCGGCTGGCGGAGCTGGCACGGTTGTACCGCTACGCGCACGGCGAGGTGGTGTTCGAGGAGGGCGACCTGGGTGACAGCCTCTTCGTCATCGTGCGCGGCCAGGTGGAGGTGGTGCGCCGGGGGGCGGGCAACGGGGTGAAGCCCCTCACCGTCCTGGGCCCGCCGGAGTTCTTCGGGGAGATGGGCCTCATCGACAAGGACCACCGCTCCGCCACCGTGCGCGCCCTGGGCGAGGTGGAGCTGCTCCAGCTCACCGCGCAGGATTTACGGACCTTCCGGCTGGCGCACGCGGACGGCTTCACCTTCATCGTCGTGAACATCGCGCGCAGCCTGTCCGCCCGCCTGCGCGAGGCCAACGCCCGCCTGGCCCCTCAGGACTGACACCCGGCGCCGGAAAGCCGGACTCCGGGGCGATGGGGCATTGCGTTGACACCCCTCCCCCTCACTCCTAGGCTCGACTCTCGGAGCTTGGGAAGGGCCGGAAGGACTCGTGAGGCGCATGCGCACCCTGGGAATGCTCGCCGTCGTGGGAGGACTCGTCACCTCCGGGATGGCGCTCGCGCAGTCGCCCGCGTCGCCGCCGCGCCCCGCGCCGCCCGCGCTGGACAAGGCCGGTGACGTGCCGGACAGCCAGAAGCTGGAGCGCAGCACGCAGGCGCTGGGCGGCATGCGCGAATCGCTCCGCCAGGTGTTCGAGAAGGTGGAAGAGGCGCGGCGCACCAAGGACGTGGTGAAGCTCAACTGCGCCAACGAGAAGCTGACGCAGATCAAGGGCCTCCTGCGCATCTCCGAGCAGGCCGACGTGGCCCTCCAGGAGGCCGTCAGCAAGAGCGAGGCGGCGCCCGGCGAGCACGAGTTCACCAAGGTGATGATCGCCCAGCAGAAGGTGGGCCAGCTCCGCTCGGAGGCCGAGGAGTGCATCGGCCAGCTCGCCTTCCGCACCGACGAGAACCTCTTCGTGGAGGTCGAGGAGCCCGACAACCTGCCTGGGGGTGACCCCACGCGGCCCCCGCCGCCCCCGGACCTGATTGTCCGGCCGCCTCCCGCGAGCCCCGTGGACTGAGTGCCTGGCCTCCTCCCAACCCTCGCGGTCTCGGCCCTGGACCGTTTGTTCCGGCGCGGGAACCCGCGTGCTATGCCCGCCGTCTCATCGCCTGAAGCGCCTCTGACACCATGAAGCAGCCTGGGACATTCCGTCTGACCCTTGGGGCCCTGGCGCTCGCGGCGCTCCTGCCGGCGACGGCGTCCGCGCAGGCTTTCGGGAGCGGGCGGCCCCCGGGCGGCAATGGCCTGAAGGTGGGCAACGGGCGGCTGCACCCGACGCTGGAGCTGGAGACGCGGCTGGACAGCGGCGTGGGCTACTTCCGAGAGGCGGGCACGGGCCCCCTGTCCCCGGATTTGTCCGGGGAGCTGGCGCTGCACGTGCGCCCCGGGCTGATGCTGGACGTGCCGTCCCCCAAGCTGGCCATCGCGCTGCGCGGCAACCTGGACTACGTGGCCTACACGGGCCTCATCACCGCGGGCTCCGGCGCGGCGTCGCACCTGGAGGGCGCCGCGGACCTGGCGCTGCGGTTCAACCAGGAGAGCGAGCTGTCCGTGGAGGTGGGCGACGAGCTGTCGCGCTCGGACCGCACGCGCACGGCGGCGCTGGGCGCGGGCATCCTCAGCCTCTTCAACGAGGCGCGCGTGAAGGCGCAGTGGAAGCCCGGCGGCGGCGCGCTGGAAGTCACCCCGTCGCTGGCGTACGCGATGGAGTTCTTCGAGCCCCTGGGCGGCATGACGCCCATCGGTTGCACCGACGCCGCGTGTGATCCGCTCGCCGCCAGCCAGTTCAACTACGGCAACCTGCGCCTGGGCGCGGAGGGCCGCTGGCGCTTCCTGCCCAAGACGGCGGTGGTGGTGGACACGGGCCTGGAGTACCGGGGCTACTTCAACGACACCACCACGCCCAGCGCGGCCATCCTGCACGCCATGGCGGGCGTGTCCGGCCTGATCTCCCCGCGGATTACCCTGACGGCGAAGGCCGGCTGGGGCCAGAACCTGGGCTCGAGCGGCGGCGGCACCATGGTGGGCCAGGTGGAGGGCACGTACCTCCTGGGCCCGTCGCTCACCGTGAAGGGCGGCTACCTGCGCGCCTTCGAACCGGTGGCCGCCTACGGCACCTTCCGCGACGACCGCGTCTACGCGGAAGGACGCTCCGTCATGGGCAGCCGGCTCGCGCTGCACGCCACGGGCGCGCTGGACTTCCTCTCCTTCGCGGGCAGCCGTGGCGACACGCTGGTGACGCTGGACCTGGGGCCGGAGTATCAAATCCGCCCGTGGCTGGTGGGCGCGGTGGGCTACATGCTGGGCACCCGCTCCTCGTCGCTGGGCGCCGCCGGCCTCAACTACACCCGCCACGAAGGCTACGCGCGGGTGTCCGTCTCCTACTGAGGCCTTCCGCGCCCATGCGTCCCTCGCGGCCCCGCTTCGTCCTGCCGGTCCTCCTCGCGGTGTTGGCGGCGTGTCACGCGGACACGCGCCCGGCGCCCCCTCCGCCCACGCCCGCCTCGGCCACGGAGGCCGCGGCGACGTCCGGCGGCAACCTGGGCCCCGGGGACGTGGTGGAGGTGCGCGTCTTCCAGGAGCCCGAGCACTCCGGCACCTGGCGCGTGTCGCCGGAAGGCACCATCGACTATCCGCTGTGCGGCAAGGTGTCGCTGTCCGGCCTCACCGCCAGCGCCGCGGCGGACGCGCTGCGCGACTGTCTGGCGCGCTACCTGCGCCGCCCGCAGGTGTCCGTGCTGGTGCGGGAGTACAACTCGCAGAAGATCTTCGTCTTCGGGGAAGTGCAGAAGCCCGGCACCTTCCCCGTCACCGGCGAGGTCTCCATCATCCAGGCGATTACGCTGGCCGGTGGCTTCACCAAGCTGGCGGCGAAGAACAACACGCTCGTCACGCGCGTGGTGGACGGGCAGGAGCGCAAGATTCGCGTGCCCGTGGAGGACATTGGCGTGGGCCGCGAGCGCAACTTCCTGCTCCAGGCCGGCGACATCGTCTTCGTGCCGGAGAGCTTCTTCTAGTCGCGCGACGTCCAGCCGATTTCATCCAGGAAGCGCTTCGCCTGGGTCATGAGCTGGGGCGCCAGGTTCGCGCCGCTCGCCAGCACGTCGCCCTTGAGCACGTCGAAGGGCCGCCCGTCGATGTGCACGATGACGCCGCCGGCCTCCGCCACCAGCAGGCCGCCCGCGGCGATGTCCCACGGCTTGAGGCCGAACTCGAAGTAGCCGTCGAAGCGGCCGGCCGCGACGTACGCCAGGTCCAGCGCGGCGCTGCCGGTGCGGCGCATGCCCTGCGCCAGGAGGATGAGCTGGCTGAAGAGGCCCACGGGCAGGTCCGGGCGCTCGCGCACGTCGTAGGGGAAGCCCGTGCACAGGAGCGCCCGCTCCAGCGTGGCCGTGGGGCTGGCCTTCAGGGGCACGCCGTTGAGCGTGGCGCCCTCCCCCTTCGCGGCGGAGAAGAGCTCGTCGCGCATGGGGTCGTAGACGGCGCCCGCCACGGTGCCCTCCGGGCCCTCCACCGCCACGCTGACGCAGAAGTGCGGCACCTGGTGCGAGTAGTTGGTGGTGCCGTCCAGCGGATCCACGATCCACCGGAACGTGTCCGTGCCCTGCGTGGCCCCGCTCTCCTCCGCGAGGATGGCGTGGTGCGGGTGGCGCTGGCGCAGGAAGTCCAGGAGCGCGGCCTCGGAGGCGCGGTCCGCGTCCGTGACGAGGTCGATGCCGCCCTTGAACTCGATGGTGCGGTGCTGAGGGAAGCGCTCGCGGAGGATGCCGCCGGCCATGCGGGCGCCCTCCTCCGCGGTGCGGCGCAGCGCGGCGGGCGTTTCCGGTTCGTGGGCCATGGATGCGTTTTCCTCGGGTGCGCGCTAGGAGGCGGGCTCGGCGAGCAGCTGCTCGATTTCCGTCTGGAACTTCTGGAGGAACTCCTCGGCGAAGCCCTCGTGCACGTGCCGGATGACGCCCTTGCGATCAATGATGAAGGTGGTGGGCATCAGCCGCACCTTCAGCAGGCGCTCGGACACCAGCGCGTTGGCGTCCAGGAGGATGGGCAGCTCCACCTTCGCCTCCTCCAGGAAGGCAGGAATGGCGCGCACGTCCTCGTCCACGTTGAGGGCGTAGGCCTTGAAGCCGCGCGAGCCGTACTCCTTCTGCAGCTGCGCGTACATGGGCAGCGCGTCCTTGCAGGGCTCGCACCACGTGGCCCACACGTCCAGGAGGACGACCTGTCCGCGGTCGCTCTTCAAGTCATACGGGCTGTTGTCCGGGTAGCGCTTCACCTGGAAGGCCAGCGGCTGGCCCGGGCCCTTGTTCGACGACTCCAGGGCGGAGCTGCTGGAGCGCGGACCGTCACCGGTCCGGTCCGTGAGCGGTGGCAGGGACGAAGCCGACGGCGCGGCACAGCCCATGGCGAACGTCAGGGCCCCCAGCGAGAGAAGGAACGGGCGGCGCATGGCTTCAGGTCCCCTTCCCCGCCCGGGCCTTCAGGGCGGTGAGCAGCTTGTCGATGAAGCCTCCGAAGGAGCCGTTGCTCATGACGAGCAGCACGTCGCCGGACTTCGCCTCGGAAGCGACGCGGTCCACCAGCGTCTGCACGTCGGTGGCGCCATCCGCGGCGATGCCCTGGACCTTGAGCGCTTCGATGAGCTTGGGGACGTTGAGTTCCTCGCCCTCGGGCACCTTGTCGTGGCGCTCGGGCACCTTGAGGCTGGCGCGCGTGGCGCCGGGGAAGGCGTGCGCGTAGTCCTCCTGGTGGATGTTGCGACGGCTGGTGTTGGAGCGCGGCTCGAAGATGGCCCACAGGCGCCGGTCCGGGTAGCGGTGGTGGATGGCGGCGATGGTCTCGCGCACGGCGGTGGGGTGGTGCGCGAAGTCGTCCACCACGAGCACGCCGTCCACCTCCGCGCGCACCTCCTGTCGGCGCTTCACGCCCTGGAAGGTGGACAGGCCCTGCTGGATTTCAGCGAAGGTGAGGCCCAGGCCGCGCGCGGCGGCGATGACCGCGAGCGCGTTCTCCACGTTGTGCGCGCCGGACATGGGCAGCGTCACGGTGCCCAGGTCCTGGCCCTTCTCCACGACGTTGAAGCGGGCGCCCTCGGGACCGAAGGAGAGGTTCTTCGGCGTGTAGTCCGCGTCCGCGCCCTCCTTGGCCACGTAGGTGCTGACGGGCGCGGTGCCTTCACGCGCGATGCGCACGGCGTTGGGGTACGCGGCGCAGACGACCAGCTGGCCGTCCTTGGGCACCAGGCGCACGAACTTCTCGAACGTGGCCTCGTAGTGGGGCAGGTCGCGGAAGATGTCCGCGTGGTCGAACTCCACGCTGGTGACGATGGCGGTGCGCGGCCGGTAGTGGAGGAACTTGGAGCCCTTGTCCCAGTAGGCGGTGTCGTACTCGTCGCCTTCCACGACGAAGTGCGGGCCCTTCCCCACGCGGTAGTTGCCCGCGTAGTTCTGGGTGACGCCGCCCACGAGGAAGCTGGGGTCCTTGCCCGCGGCCACCAGCACGTGGGCCATGAGCGAGGACGTCGTCGTCTTGCCGTGCGTGCCGGCGACGACGACGGAGTGCGAGCGGTCCAGGAAGAGCGTGCCCAGCGCGGCGGGGAAGCTCATCTGCTTGAGGCCTCGCTCGCGCACGGCGGTGGCCTCCGGGTTCACCCGGCGGATGACGTTGCCGATGATGACCAGGTCCGGCTTCGCCGAGTCCAGGTTGGCGGGCGCGTACGGCGTGCTGACGGGGATGCCCCACGTGCGGAGCATGTCGCTCATGGGCGGGTAGACGTTCTCGTCGCTGCCGGTGACCTCGTAGCCGGCGGCCTTGAGCATGCCGGCGAAGGAGCCCATGCCGGTGCCGGCCACGCCCACCAGGTGGATGCGGCGCACGGACCGCGGGTCGAGTGAGTCCAGGACGTTGCCGTTGTCGTCAGCCATGCTGCGGTTTCCTCAGGGGAGGACGTGGAGGTCGAGCGCCTCCACGACGAGCTCGTGGAAGGCGGGGCGGAAGTCGCGGATGCGCAGGTCCTGACGGCCCTGGGCCACGCGGTTGGTGATGAGCGCGACGACGAGCGACCGCCTCAGGTCCACCCAGAGGCTGGTGCCGGTGAAGCCCAGGTGGCCCACCGCGCCCGGAGGCGTGTCGCCAATGAAGCGGCCCGCGCTGGAATGGCCTTTCGACGGAGAGTCGAAGCCCATGGAGCGGGTGCTGCCCGCGACCAGCGGGTCGGTGGCGAGCGCGCGGTGCCACAAGGGCCCCGGAGCAATCGCGGCATGCGTGCCCGCGGCGCCCTCCAGCACGGCCTGGCCGAAGCGGGCCACGTCCACGGCGGTGCCGAAGAGGCCCGCATGTCCGGCGACGCCGTCCAGCACCCAGGCGTTGTCGTCATCCACCTCCGCGGGGCGGGACGGCTGCGACGGCACGTCCTTCCACAGCGACTCCTGGCCGGGAGCGGGCTCGCGCGGGCGCATGGCGCCGGTGGGCGCGGTGGCGCCGTCGACGGGGAAGTCGGAGAGGCGGTGGAAGCGGGCCTTCAGGTCCAGCGGCTCCGCGACGTGGCGGTGGAAGAGCACGTCCAGCGGGGCGCCACCGGCGCGGGCGAGGATGTCGCCCAGGAGGATGAAGCCCACGTCGCTGTACACGGACTTCGTGCGCACGGGCGCATCGAGCGGCGTGGCGGCGGCGGAATGCAGGACGTCCGCGTGGACCTGCGCGCGGACGGAGGCAGGGCAGCCGGCGTCGAGCAGCTCCGGGTGGGCCTTGAGCGCGTCCGCGAAGAACGGGACGAAGGCCGGCAATCCGGAGCGGTGGTAGAGCAGGTCCGCGACGGTGACGCCCGCGTCGCCCGCGGGCGAGCCGGGGAAATAGCGGGACACGAGCGTGTCCGGGCCCACCTTGCCCTCGGTCCACAGGCGCAGGAAGAGCGCGGTGGTGGACATGGCCTTGGTGAGGGACGCGAGGTCGAAGCGCGTGTCGCCCTTCACGTTGCCAGCGACGCCGCCGAAGACCTGCATGCCCTTGTGGAGCACCACGGCCTGGGCGGCGGGGAAGATGCCCAGCTCTACGCCGTCGTCGAGTACGGCCTGGAGGTTGGCGATGGGGTGCTGGCTCATCCGGGGCTCACCGCGCCTTCAAGGAAGGTGAGGCGCGCGGCGTCCGCGTCCAGGCGCACGTGGGTGCCCAGGGCCACGGGGTAGTTGATGGCGCCATGGCCGATGGGGAAGCCCGCGGCGCAGGGCACCTTCGCGTCGCGCGCCAGCTCACGGAGCACGTCCGCGCTGGAGTAGTTCGCGTCCTTCTCCTCGCAGGCGGTGAAGTCACCCAGCACGATGCCGCGCACGCGGGAGAAGACACCGGCGAGCCGCAGATGGGTCCACATGCGGTCGATGCGGTAGGGGCGCTCGGTGACGTCCTCCAGGAGGAGCACGGCGCCATCGAGCGGCGGCATGTACGGCGTGCCCAGGAGCCGGGAGAAGACGGACAGGTTGCCGCCCACGAGAACGCCCTCGGCGGTGCCGGGGACGTAGGTGGCGTTGCCGGTGAGGGGCGGTGGGGCCTCCGCGGATTCGAGCAGGCGGAAGAAGTAGTCGTGGACCTGGGTGGACTGGCGGCCGAGCTGCGTGAGGACGGGCGCGTGGATGGAGACGCGGCCCAGGGCCTGGAGCGCGCAGTGGATGGACGTCAGGTCGGAGAAGCCGGTGAAGGCGACGGGGCCGGCCTTGTCGATGGGCAGCTCCGGCAACAGGCGAGAGCTGCCATAGCCGCCCCGGGCGCAGAAGATGGCGCGGGAGGCGCGGTCGAGGAACGCATGCGACAGCTCCTCCTGGCGACGGGCGTCATCCCCGGCGAGGTAGCGGTGCGAGGCGCCGATATCGGGCCGGACCACCGGGGAGTAGCGCTCGGAGAGGATGCGCAGGCCTGCCTCGAAGGGGGCCTGTTCGAAGGGGCCCGCGGGGGCGACGACCTGCACCGTGTCGCGGGGACGGAGCGGAAGGGGCTTGAGCCAACGCACGCAGCGCTTCATAGCACCCGGTGCCGGGGCGACACGGTGTTTCAGGGAGGCCCGGGCCCGAAGCGTTGAGTACCGCAGGACGGAGGAACGAGGCCCCGTGGAGCGCTCGTCCGCCCGGCCGTCACTGGAAACCTGTCCGACTGTCGGACAGGTTTGGCGCCAGGCCGCCCTACCCTTCCGCGCTGCGCTCGAGCACCGCCGCGAAGAACCCGTCCGTGCCGTGGCGGTGCGGAGTGACGAAGAGGAAGCCGTCCTGGAGGCACGCGTCCGGAAGCCATCCGGCGCCCGGAGTGACGGCCCGGAAGTCAGGGCGGGAGCGGAGGAAGTCCGCGACCACGTCCTGGTTCTCCGCCCGGTTGACGGTGCAGGTCGCGTAGACGACCCGGCCACCGGGGCGCACCACGTCCCCGGCGCGGGCCAGGATGTCGCGCTGGATGGCGATGTACCGGGAGAGCGAGTCCGGGGTGAGCCGGAAGCGGAGGTCCGGGCCCCGGCGCAGAGAGCCCAGCTCGGAGCAGGGCGCGTCCGCGAGGACGCGGTCGGCATTCAGCCCCGGTGAAGGAGGCGTCCGGAGCACCTGGACGCGGTTGAGCCCGGCCCGGGAGGCGCGCTGCTGGAGTCGGTCCAGCCGCTCCGCATCCGGGTCATAGGCGAGCAGCCGGCCGGAGTCCTTCATGGCCGCTCCCAGCTGGAGCGTCTTGCCCCCTGCCCCAGCGCAAAGGTCCAGCACGGTCTCCCCGGGCCGGGCCTCCACGAGGAGCCCGAGGAGCTGGCTGCCTTCGTCCTGGACCTCGAGCAGGCCTTCACGGAGGGAAGGCAGGGCGTAGAGGTTCGGCCGGGGCCCGTCGACCTGAAGGGCCAGCGGGCTCCAGGCTCCAGGGCGGGTCGTGACGCCCTCGGAGGCCAGGCGCGCGGCCAGGGCCTCACGGGAGATGCGGGCCGGGTTCACCCGGAGCGTGATGGGGCCCGGAACGTTGAGGTGGGCGCAGAAGTCCTCCGCCTCCGTCCCCAGCTCACGGACGAAGTGCTCCGCGAGCCAGTCCGGCAGCGAGGCCCGGAGCGCCAGCGACGGAGGCGCACCGGTACGCAAGGGCACCGGAGCCTCCAGCCCCGCCCAGGACGCGGCCTCCGAGGCGGGAACGCCCACGAGGCCATGCAGGAGCGCGAAGAGGAGCTGGGAGGGCGACGGATCCGGCGAGTCCAGGAGGAACCCCAGGCGACGGCGCCAGAGGCCCACGTTGAAGACGGCCTCCTTCAGCGCCTGGCGGCCCTCGCGGGACAGGTCGCGATGGGAGCGCAGGGTCCGGTCGAGGACGCGCTCGGCGGGGTCGCCTGAGAGGACGCGAGCAAGCGCTTCGGACACGACAGGGCTCAGTCCCTGGAGGGTGGACCAGGGCTGCGAGGTAAGCCGGGAGATCGGATCGAACAGGACAGTTGACAGGGCAGGCTCGGTTCTCTAGAAGTCGCATCCGTCACGGCAACGCACCGCCGCGACGGGACATATTCCCCGATAGCTCAGCTGGTAGAGCGGGTGACTGTTAATCACCATGTCCGTGGTTCGAGTCCACGTCGGGGAGCTGATTGAAGGTTCAAGCAACTTGGCTGAGCCTTCTTGGTTAACACGGGCCTCGCGATGAAAATCGCGGGGCCTTCGTGCTTAAATCCCTGAATCCCAAGGGATTTTTCCTCGCAGCGATGTAGAGAGCACTCTCCGCTCTCCGCCGCTCAGAGCGAGACTCCCGCCCGTCTTCGCCCCCAAATGGCCTGTCGAAAGCTCTCTTCTTTCCAATCTGGGGAGAGAGTGGCCGAGAGCGGTTAACAAGTCCTGTTGAACCCCGGGGCAGGCCAGTCTGACAGTTCAGGGATTTCGATGTCGTACCTTCCAGGGTTACGCCTCTTCCCTCTTTCAGAATGCCAAAACGAGCGACTTGTCAACCGAGAGCGCGAAAACTCGGCCATGCCCTACTGAGTGCTCACGATTTCCTCTCACGCTGGCCGCCCCCTATGCTGCGGCCCGTAGAACCTCGTAGCCTATTTCTCGGCCAGCGGCTCAGTCGAGGAACCTCGGACGGGTGAGCGTCCACGTAACGTAGGAAGCAGGTCTGCAGTTGGTCCTCGCCCATGCGGCGGCCGCTTAGCGGATCGAAGTGCGTCTCCAGCCAAGCCCGCGGGCGCGTATCGAATATCCGGCGACGTTCGTTCTGCCTCTCCGGAGGGGTAGCGTCGAAGAGCGCCTGCAAGCCGGAGCGCACCGTCGCGGCATGCGCATCTGCGCCAAGCTCGCCGCCCCCCTTCAGCACGAAGTCCACGGCGGCCGGTTCAACTTTGTAAGGCGCCTGGTCCAGCCCCCACTCTCCACGTCTCGAATGAAGAACGTCGCGAGGCAGAGGGTGCGCAAGTAGCCGATTAGCTACCTATCCGATAATCCAACAGAGAGAGATTCTCGCTCCACTCCGAACCGAGAACTGCAACCCAGCACTCGTGCCACAAATAAGGAGTGAAGCAATGTCGCTTACCATCGCGCACCTCCATGAGACCTTGAAGTCTCGTCTGCCGCAATTCAGTGAGCGTTTGTTTGGCCAAGCCGGTGACACCTTTGTCGGCGGATGGGAAAAATACCTTTTCGACACGCCACACGGTTGGTGGACCACTCCCAATCGCGAGTTTCCCGACCGAGGACACTCGTCTCAACCGGCCCGGTCCATGAAGGCCTGCATTGAAAAGGCGACGCACTACATCGACATCGTCACGATGGACGAACCGACTGGGGACTTCCGCAAGGACGTCGAGGACGGATTGATCGCCCTCGCAGTGTCAGGGCGCCCCGTGACCGTTCGGTTCCTGCTAGGGCGCCAGGCCGGCGGCCCTAATCTGCACACCTGGATGATGCTCAAGCAGTTGGCGGACCGAATCCGTCAGGCGAAGCCACGAGCTTCGCAGCTGAACGTCTACTTGGCACAATTCCGCTGGGAGTCAGCCTCATGGAACCACGCCAAGCTCATCGCCATAGACGGCTGCGTGCTCATCACCGGTGGCCACAACATGTGGGACGGCCACTATCTCGCGAAGAATCCAGTCTTCGACATCTCCATGCGCTTCGACGGGGGAATCGCGAGAGGCGGCCACCGGTTCGCTGACGCCCTTTGGAACTTCGTCCGCGCCAATAATCGGCGGCCACCGGGCGGCGCGACCTACTCCAACTACCTCAACCCGGAATTGAAGATAGATGAAAGCGCGCCGCCACCTCGCAGCGAGTCATTTGAGGCCGTCACGGCCGATACCTCAACCGATGTCGACAGCCACTTCCCAGCACTTTGGGTGGCGAGCCCCGGATGGGGGGTTTACACCACGCCTCGAGTCCTCGAAGGCGCCATGATGATCGCCCTCGTTGAGGGTCTGAAGCAGGCGAAGCAAAGCTGCAAGATGTCGCTGCAGGACCTCGGCTCTCCTCATATGAGTGCCGTCGATTTCAAGACCTGGAGGCCAAGGGACTATCCTTTCGATCTGATTGGATGTGGCGGCTCCTGGTTCATCCTGCCTCTTATCGACAACTTCGCGGAATTCCTGCATAAAAACACCAGCGCTACACTCGAGATCATCTTGTCTGCGCCGACCGGCGGTGCTCACAGTTATGGCCATGGCGTCAAGCTACAGACGATCTTGAACCTTCTGTCGCAGCGGATGAACGCTCAGTTCCAAACGTCCAAGAACCACGCTCTGAAGATTCTGAACGAGCGCGTCTTTCTCAAGACCATCGCATTCAGCGACGGCCGGGAAGCATGGCACGACGGGACAAAAAAAGACAATCACGCCAAGTTCTGGATTCTCGACAACAAGATATGCCACGTCGGTTCGGAGAATTGCTATCCCTACGTACAGCGTCTCGGACAGGCCGCACTTCAAGAGTTCGGTGTAATCGGGGAGTTCCCCCCTTCAGTCAGAGACATGGTGATGGAGGGCTACTACAACCACGCGAGCCGGCACGGCGTGCGTACTGACGCGAAGCTCGCCGATTTGACTTGGTAGGGAACCTGCCCGGGAAGGCACCTGCCCTACGACGAGGCCAACCTCCCTGCGGCGATGAAGGCCCCGCACAGCACAGGTGGAATCAGGCGGAAAGGAACCTACCTGATCCAGAGAGCCATTAGCTCGGCGCGGCTCGACACCGCGAAGGCGCGATAGACGTACTCGATGTACTTGTGCGTCGTGCGCAGGCTCAAGCCGGTGGACGCAGCGATCTGCTTCTCGCTGCGCCCAGTAAGCAACTGCTCAAGGATGGCGCGATGGCGCGGTGGCAAGTGGCTTCGGACGCCATCCAGGCGCAGTCCTCCCTGGGTATCGTGCTGCGGCTCCAGCCAGCTCCGGTAGCACCACGACGCACTCCGGAATAGCAACTCGAGCAGTTCGCGCTCGCGCTCGCCAAAGCGCCTATCGCCCCAAGGGCGCGTCGCTACGAGGTAGGCAGAGGCTCCGGCGCCGAGCGGTACGGCGCTCACGAGAATGTCGTCGTAGCCCATCCCACGCCCCCATTCTGCGACGTGCGGGTGAGAGTACCACTCCTGGTCGGAGACCAGTTCCTCGCGACACGCACTCCTCAAGCGACCGGCGTTGCGGGCGAAGGGGCCCCACATCGGGTGCTGGCGATAGCCCGATTCGACGAGGTAAGCCCTTTGCCAGCGGAGGAGCGCGCGCTCGTCTACTCCGTGCACATACGAGTGGGTGATGATGGCTGCGTTATGGCGCGACTGCGGAGGGTCGCCCACGATACTCCACCACAGCGCACTCGCCCCGATGAGCGAGCCCGTGGACTCCATCAGGTGGCGAAGGGAAGCGTTGGGTCGGTGGTCAGCGCTGAAGATCTCGCCGAGCGCACCAATGAACTGCGACACCGCACGGTAGTCCCGAATGGAGGGTCGCGACTTGCGCATTCTCAGTCGAACGATAACAAGTGTCAGGGCGCCAGAGAAACGGTCGCAGTAGGACGCCTCGCCGCCCCCCCCCCGGCAGGTATGGCCAGGACGCGCCGCAAGCCCTGGCAACTACGATGCAGGTCAGGAGATTAACGAGCGCCAGCCCATCGGGCCCCAAGAGCCACTCCCACCCGCGCCAGCCGCCACGTCAGCTTCGCGGCCCGAGCCCGCCCCAGGTAGTCGCACACCGTGCCGTTGCCGATGCCCAGGCTGGTCGCAATCGACCGCGTCGTCAGCTTCGCCTCGTACCTCAACCGAAACAACTCTCGCAGCTTCCGCATCGACAGCCTCTGTGCCGCCATCTCCACCTCCAAAAGGGAGGGCGGAGTGGCCTGCTGCTGCCCAGTGCCGTCAACGCTCCTATCCGCCTCGCCCCCGCCTTTCCGCGGGTGCTCGGCTTCACCGGAACCGGTGCTCGGCATGCCCGGAATGCCTGCTCGGCATCCCCGGAATCAGTGCTCGGCATGCCCGGAACGGTTGCTCACCTTGCGCTGGAATCGCTGCTCGGCTTGGCCCGGAATCGGTGCTCACCATGCCCCGGAACACGCAGCTAGGAACAGAACAACGTCGTCTCTTAAGGCGAGTGCAGAAAGAAAGCCGCCAAGCGCGCCTATCGATGCGCCTCCTGGTTCCTCCCGCTCCTGCATCCACCCACCGCCCAGCCGCCACTCAGGGCCTGTACCGCTCCACCTCGTGGAAGAATTGCGTGAGCGAATAGTCCAGCAGCGACTGGCGGGACTGCATGTACCGGCGAGCGCGCAAGAAGGGCAGCCAGACGCGCTTGCCAATACGCACCTGGGACTCTTCCAGCTTTTGCCGCGGCACCCACGTGCCCCCCAGCCGCACCAGCACGCCGCCCAGGAATGCCCCGAGAGCCGGAGCAGTGTGCTCGTCGATGAGGTCTCGCTCATACCGCTCCGGGAAGTTCTCCCGCCAGAAGTAGACGTCGAGGTCAGTGAGGGACTCAGGTGTCGCATCGAAGATGCTGGGCACCTTGGTATGCAGCGCAGCCACGAGACTCTCGGACAGGTCGCCGTAGTAGCTGCGGACGCGCTCTTGATTCTCCACATCTGAGGGCAGGCCGGCCGGGAGCCACTCCTCCGGCACCGGCGGCCGGAAGGCGTTTAGCTCGGCAATCTTCCGTTGCCGCTCGCTGATGGCGAACTCGTCCGTCAGCCGCAAAAGGAACGGCGCCACGTCGGGGTGGAAGCGCGGCTCGACGGATACGAGTGCGGCGCTCCTCTCCTGCAGCGTGCGGAGCACAGTGTCGAAGTCGAGGTCCGGCCGCAGGTGGACATGGGCACGGGCCTGGGCCACACGCGCCTCGTCGCTCGCGAAGTCCGCAGCAGTCGGACTTAGCACCAGGAGGACGGAGCCGTTGGGGAGTTCCTCCACGAGATGCGCAGGAGTCGAGAGCATCCGCTCGCGACCTACCGTCTTCACCAGCTTCGGGCCGAAAACGTTCAGCCAACACACCTCGTAGACCTTGTCGAATCCATCCCTCCGAGAGACCTCAGCTTCGCGGACGAAATGAGGGAAGCCCGCCAGCTCACGGTCAGCCATGCTGTGGGCCGAAGCATACGGCGTCGGGTAGCGGATAGCCCATGCCCGGACCATTTCGATGAACAGCCTGCACTCCTCTGCCTCAGAAAAGAGCGAAAGAGGCTTCACATCGATCCAAATTCGTAGCTTCGGAGCGAGCGGCGGAAACCGAAGACTGAGCGACATATCCAACTCAGGCGAGCGCGCACGAAAGAGCCCAATGGACGTGCTGTTCTCGTCACGGCGCTCCTTCAGAGATTCCCAAACATTTTCGCGGGAGAATTTGCGCCTGCGCGTTCCTCGAACAACGTCCGGCATCCACTTGCCAGCGAAGGCAACGAGAGCCTGAAGAAAGGGAGCAACCTCACACTCGACCTCGGCCATCTGGTCGAAGGCGCCTTCGAACGAAAACAGGAAGTTGTCGTCGACACTTGGGTCGTGAGCATCCAGCACTTTCATTGGACCACCACCTCCACCCCGCTGACCTTGTCCTGTGCTTCGCCCATAGCTGCCTCCAACGTCTCTGCCTTCTTAGGCTTGAGTCCTCCGCCCTCATATACGAGCCGGACCCTTTGGACCTGGGCGCTCTGTCGTATCCCTTTCCGCAGCACCTCCAGCTTCCCCCCGTAATACCTCAGCGCATTCCTCGCATCCGTAGTCATTTGTGCGACGAGCGCATCGTTATCCAGCAGCTTGAGATCCCGACTCTTGAAGCTGAACGTCTCCACACGAGGCGTCGGGCCGGCCGCTCGCCCCTCTTCGATGACGAGCACATCCGCGAAGCGAAGGTCCGCCTTCGCCACCCCCACGTGCGTCTCGATGCGCGGCTGGTCGAAGTCCTTGAGCCACCGCCGCTGCGCCCGGGGCAGGACCGCGTCCGCCTCCAGGCGAGCGACCATCATCCTCTCGAAGGCCAAGCCCCGGGCGTACCTGTCGCGCACGAGCCGGTAGCCCGCCCACTTCAGGGGGCCCTTCTCCGCAATCCCCTGCTTGATTTCCGCGGCCCTCGTCTCCAGGTACGCCACGTAGTCGTCCCAGAGTGGCTCCACCTTGACCTCGGCGGGAGCCGCCTTCCGCAGGTCCTGGCGGTGCCTCGTCAGCTCCACCGCGTTCATCGACAGGCGCTCTCCAGGGAACTCCGCCTCCAACTGCTTGAACTTCGCCTCCGCCACCTCCGCGGGGATTCCGGCCGCCTCGGGAGGCACGAAGGGCCGAGTCCCACCCCTTCTCCCGGAGCCCCCGCCGGTGGACGCAGCACTCGGGGGCTCGCGGTACCGCACCGCCAACGTGGCCTGTGCCTGAGCGACGTTGCCTCGCGCCTCGTGAAGAGCTAGCGCGCCGGCTTCGCCCCACTCCGCCACCAGACGGGCCGACTCCCCGCTCTGTTGGAGGTAGCGGGCCAATTCTCCCACGCCGCTCTCCCCTATCTGTGCCTCCAACCTCTCCAGCACCGCCTTCAGCGCCTCCACGCGGGGCACCACCGCCTGGAACTGAGCCCTCTCCCGCCTGGAGAGGCCGGCTTCACGGAGAGCACGCGCCCCCTTCCCGCCCGCGTACAGCCCCACCATGAGGGCCGCGGGCGCCAACTGCCGCGTGGCCTCCTCGTACTCCCCCTTGGCGAGAGAGGCCCCACCCTGCGCCGTCCCCGCCGCCAGGTGGTAGAAGCCCAGCGGCACCCCGAAGGTGAGGTGGTCGAAGGACGCCAGGGCCACGTTGCTTGGCGCGAAGGCCCCCAGGAATTGGGCGTTCTCCACCTCCCGGTACGCTTCCTGGTAGGGCGGTGGGAGCTGCGGGGGCAGCGTGGACGCGTCCACGCTCCGGCTTCCACCGACGAGGGGAATGGAGGCTGCGACGTCATCTGCGGCCCGACCCAGCCCACGCGCAATGTCGCCAGCGCGAAAGTCCCTCTCCGGGAAGTCGGTCAGAGCCAGACCCCGCTGCTTCAGCTCCTCGCGCACCACCTCCATGGCCCCCATGGCGCGCTTGAGCAGTTTGTCCTCGGCCAACAGGCGCAGCAGCTGCCGCACCTCGTCGTCGTGGGACGTGTGCAGGACGAAGAGGGCGAGGACTTCCGCCTTGGCCAGGCCGTGCTTCTCGACGGCGGTGGCGAGGAAGGCCGCACGTTTCTTGAGGAGGACGCCGGCAGCTTCAGCCTCCAGGGGCCCCAGGGCGCCCAGCCGGACGGCGTTCCAGTCCGAGAGGGCCTCCACCAGCCGGGGCATGTCCGCCTGGCGCTGCAAGGCCAGGAAGGCCGCCGGCGTGGTGCACGCCAGGAAGGGCGCCAGCACCTCGTCCTCCGAGTCCAGGTGCGGCCAGCCCGCGGGGACGTCCCCGCACACACCTGCCAGGCCCCCCACCACTCGCAGGGGCGCCGTTTCTCCTCCGCCGGGATTCGGGGGAGAGGGCGTGGCCCGGCGGCGGTGCAGAAGCGATCCGTCCGCGGACTCCGCGTCGAAGTCCTCGGGCGCATCATCCTCGGGGAGACTCGCGACGGCACCGCGCCCCAAGGCCGCCAGGGGTGTCGCGCCCGAGACGGCAGCCAGGGTGCCTCCAGGGCCCGCCCGTGAGGGCAGCGAGGCACACCCCGACGTCAGGAGGGCCAGGGCCAGCACCAGGCCCACCACGCCGCACGGCAGTCGCTCAGCGCGCATTGTCCACCCCCAGCCCCACGGCCGCGAAGACTCCCGGCCGCAACGTCCCCTCCGGCGTGGGAAACAGCAGCGTGCCGCCCTGCCCCAGCGCGTAGAGGTTGCCCCCCAGGAAGCGCCACCGGGCCTCCCCCGAGACGAGGTAGCGCGCTCCCGGCTGTCCCATGGCCGTCGCCAGTCCGCCGACGCCCACCGTGAGGTTGCGGTGGAAGAGCTGCGCCTCCACCCGCCCGTCCACGTCCACCCGGCCCCAGGAGAAGGCCTCCACTCCCAGGGAGAGGAAGAGGTGTCGTTGGCGCATGCCACTCAGCCGCACCGCGTCCCAACTGAGAATCACTTCCCCGTAGGCTGAAGCCCCTTCCGGGAAGGACGCCTCCGCCAGCGGTACCGAGGCAGGGCCCGCCACCTGGAAGCGCGCCAACTCGTAGTCCGGGCCGAAGGCGCCCTGCCGGAAGCCTCCTCGCTGCAGGCGCCCCTCCAGGCGGGCCCGCATGTCCACCGTCGGCGTCAGCGCATCTACGCC
>NZ_RAVY01000177.1:0-19559 GCF_003611625.1 Corallococcus sp. CA054B | reverse complement strand
CCCCCCTGTCCTCCGTGCCCGACGCCGTCGCGCCGCGCTTCCGCTTCCTGCCCGCGGTGGGCACGTGGAAGTACCACCTGCTGCTCGCGTCGGTGGCCATCTTCATCCTGGGCCCGCTGGGCGGCGTGGCCGCGTCGTACATGAACTTCAGCCTGGGCTTCTTCGTCGCCAGCCAGGTGCTGTCCGGCATCCTCGGCAGCGTCGTCACCTACGGCTACGGCGCGGAGGGCAAGCACGGCGCCAACTACATGCAGACGATGGCCGCGTCGGTGGCCTCGCTGTGCGCCATGGCCGTGCTGATCCAAGCCATGGTGTGGCTGGGCATGCCGCAGCCGCCCGCGTGGCAGCTGATGCTCTTCGTGGGCTGCGTGGGCATGTTCGGCGTGGGCGTGGGCATGCTCTACACGCCGCTGCTCGTGGACCGGCTCCAGCTGGACTACCCGTCCGGCTACGCGGTGGCCAACATCCTGCGAGCGCTCACGGACAAGCGCCTGCTCAAGGCCTCCATCGCGAAGCTGGGCGGCGGCACCGGCCTGGGCATCCTGGCCGCGTGGCTCACGGAGAAGTTCGCCGCCATCGCCGCGCTGAGCGTGAGCAGCTCCACGGTGGGCGCCGGCATGGTGGTGGGCAGCCGCATCACCGTGCCCGCCATGCTCATGGGCCTCATCGGCTACGCCCTCTCGCCCTATCTTCAGAGCATCGGGTGGTTGGGGCCGAATGATCCGTACCGGAAGATCGGCTTCCTCATCTCGCTGGCGATGATCTGCGGCGCGGCGCTGGTGGACCTGGCACTGCTCGCGGTGCAGGCGGTGGACCGCATCCGGGGCCGCGCGCAGGCGCCCGCGGACACCGAGCCCGCGTGGAAGAAGGTCAACGTGCCCCGGCTCATCGCCTGGGTGGTGGGCTGGGGCGCGGCCGTCGTCGTGGTGGCCACGCAGGTGCTGCACCAGCCCCCGGGCTTCATCATCTTCGGGCTCGTGCTGTCGCTGCTGTTCGTGCTGATCAACGGCATCGCCTACGGCATCAGCGACAACAACCCCATCTCCAGCGCCTTCGTGGTGTCGGTGCTGCTGATGTCACTCTTGGGCCTGAAGGATCCGCTGGTGGGGCTGATGGCGTCCTCCATCCTGCTCATCTCCACGTCGGTGGGCTGCGACATGCAGCAGGACCGCTCCACCGGGTGGCGCCTGGGCACCAACCGCGTGGTGCAGTTCCGCTACCAGGTGCTGGGCATCTTCATGGGCGCGGTGCTGTGCGTGGTGCTGGCGCGCGTGTTCATGGGCGCGTACCCGGTGCTGTCCGTCAACCAGTTGGATCATCCGGACGTGAAGGTGGCCCAGTGGAGCTCCGCGATGACGTACAAGTTCGTGGGCGCCATCCGCGACCTGGGCACGCTGTCGGCGCACAAGGTGACGGCGCTGCTCGTGGGCCTGTCCATCGGCTTCACGCTGGAGGTCATCCGCAAGGTGGTGCGCCGCCGCCCCGCGTACCAGAGCTACGTGCAGGGTTCGCGCACGGGGTTCGGCGTGGGCTGGGGGATGGACTCGCTGGTGCTGGCCAGCCCCTACGCGCTCGCGTTCGGCGGCTTCATCGCGCTGCCCGCGGCCATCTGGTTCGGCATGGGCGGCATCCTCACGTCCCTCTTCAACACCGTCTCCAAGCGCTTCCGGAAGGAGCCCGCGCCGGGTGAGGCCGTGCTGCCGGAGGACATGAGCACCATGTCGCTGGTGGGCGGCGGCCTCATCGCGGGCGAGTCGCTTTTCTATCTGTTCGTGGGCCTCGCCGGCCTTCTGTCCCTCCTGGGCTGAAGCACCCCGTCCCGGAGCACGGCTTGACTTTCCGTGCATCCGGGAGCACTTCTTGTCCCGTGAACCTCGTCATCCACACCACCGCGACCACGACCACCACCGCTTCGGCGGGCGTGGGTGCGGTGCGCGTGTCGGTGTCCTGACGAGCGCACGGTTTCCCGCCCCGCCGAAGTCCGGCCGGGGCGACCGTGCAACCTCACACGCCCCGTGTCCGGCCCCGGCTGCTTCATCCCGACCGACACACGGAGACGCCAATGCTTGATGAACACGACCACCGCGCGCTGGGCCAGCGCCTGGACCTCTTCCACCTGCAGGAGGAGGCCCCGGGCATGGTGTTCTGGCACCCGCGCGGACTGATGCTGTACCGGCTGCTGGAGGACCACGTCCGCCAGCGCATGCGCGAGGAGGGCTACCGCGAAGTCCGTACGCCGCAGCTGTGCTCCCAGCCGTTGTGGGAGCAGAGCGGCCACTGGGAGAACTTCCGCCAGAACATGTTCTGCATGCCGGAGGGCGACCGGCACCTGGCGCTCAAGCCGGTGAGCTGCCCGGGCCACATCCAGCTCGTGCAGCGCATGGCGCCCAGCCACCGCGACCTGCCCCTGCGCCTGGGGGAGTTCGGGCTGGTGCACCGCAGCGAGCCCAGCGGCGCGCTGCACGGGCTGTTCCGCCTGCGCCAGTTCACGCAGGACGACGGCCACATCTTCTGCGCGGCGGAGCAGGTGGAGGCGGAGGTGGTCCGCTTCGTGCGCTCGCTCAAGGCGTTCTACGCGGGCTTCGGCTTTGACGACGTACAGGTGGCCTTCTCCAGCCGTCCGGCGATGCGCGCGGGCGGTGACGCGCTGTGGGACCAGGCGGAGGCGTGGCTCCAGTCCGCGGCGAAGCAGGCGGGCCTCCAGTACGAGGACCAGCCCGGCGAGGGTGCCTTCTACGGGCCCAAGCTGGAGTTCGTGCTGAAGGACCGGCTGGGCCGTGCGTGGCAGTGCGGCACGATCCAGCTGGACCTGGTGCTGCCGGAGCGCTTCGACCTGCACTACGTCGGCGCGTCCGGAGAGCGCCTGCGCCCGGTGATGCTTCACCGCGCGCTGTTCGGCAGCCTGGAGCGCTTCATCGGCGTGCTGTTGGAGCATCATGGCGGTGCGCTACCGGCGTGGCTCGCGCCCGAGCAGGTGGTGGTGGCCTCCGTGGGAGCGGGGGCCGCCGCGTACGCGGAAAGCCTGGCGGCGCGGCTGCGGCTGGCCGGCTGCCGCGCGCGGGCGGACGTGCGGGACGAGTCCCTGTCGAAGAAGGTCCTGGGCTCGCACGAGGACGGCGTGCCGTTCCTCGCGGTGGTGGGTGGCCGCGAGGTGGAGTCGAAGGGCGTCCGCCTGCGGCAGCGCGACGGTTCGCAGCGCGACCTGCCCTGGGATGACGCCGTGGCGTGGCTGTCCGCCGCGTGCCAGCCGGCCGTGGCGGGCTGAGCGTCCGTTCATGAAGCACCGGCCCGGTGCCCCCTTCCCGCGAAGTGAAGGGGGCGCCGGGCCTTCCGTGGGCTCAGGAGTAGAGGCTCAGGTATTCCAGCGGCTCGCCGGGCCGCAGCAGCGTGAGGGACTCGGAGGCGACGTCGTCCAGGCAGAGGAGCCCCACCGCGTGATGGTCCGCGTCCACGACCACCAGGCGGTTCAGGTGGTGCTGCTCCATCAGGCGCTCGCCGGCCTCCAGCGGCGCGTCCTCCGGACAGGTGACGAGCGGGGCCGTCATCGCCTCGCGCACGGTGGTGACGTCGGGGTCATGGCCGTGGACGGTGGAGCACAGGAAGAGCTCGGAGTCGGTGAGCAGTCCCACCACCCGGCCGTGCTCCGTGACGGGCAGCGCCCCCAGACTGGCGGTGTCCAGCCGTTCAGCGGCGGAACTCAGGCATTCATCCGCGTCGATGGTCTTCACGTCCCTCTGCATCAGCTCCGAAATCCGCATGGGCAGACCTCCTGATGACGCGCGCCCGCGTCCCGGAGCAGTACAACCGGCGCACGGACATCCAACCCATTGCCCTGAAGGCCTGCCGTTTCGTGAGGAGCAGAACCGAGGCGCCGGGCCCCTGCCTATCCGCCTGGTATAGGGTGCGACGCAAAGGCCCACGGTGCATCCAAGGCCGTGCTCCGGGCTCCAGGCCCGAAACGTGGAGGAGGACCCATGGCGGACAAGCTCATTCTTTCCAACGACGAGTGGCGCAAGCGCCTCACCCCCGAGGAGTTCCAGGTGCTGCGTCAGCACGGCACCGAGTACCCGGGAACGGGCTGTTTCCTCGGCACCAAGACGCCGGGCACCTACGTGTGCGCGGGCTGCAACAACCCGCTGTTCAAGGCCGGGACGAAGTTCGAGTCCGGCACCGGCTGGCCGTCCTTCACCCAGACGCTGTCGGAGGACTCGGTCACGGAGATCCGCGACGTGTCGCACGGGATGGTCCGCACCGAGGTCCGCTGCGCGCGCTGCGACGGCCACCTGGGCCACGTGTTCCCGGACGGCCCGCCGCCCACGGGGCTGCGCTACTGCATGAACTCCGTGGCCATGAAGCACGTCCCCGAAGGCAGCCCCATCGAGCTGGTCCGGGCCTGAGCAGCTCGCCGGAAGTTCATTGGCGCCTCCGGCCACGGAGTCACGGCTCGGCCGGAGGCCTCCGGCTGTCGTCGCTCAAGAAGCATCGGGGCCCAGTGACTGACCCACAGAGCCCCGGAGGCGAGCGGCCCACCGGCCCCAAAGAGCCCTGAAGTCCACGAAGCGGCTCGCCCACCTTGCGAACCGCCACGCGGCTGAGTCCGAAGAAGCTGGAGGGTGGAGCCTCGAATCGCCGAAGGCCCCCTCCTGAGACGAGGCCTCAGAACCTGTCCGACAGTCGGGCACCACGGGAAAGGACGCTGCATCGCGGAGAGGTGCAACCCCAAGAGCCCCGGTGGTTGGAGCGGCGCAACAGCCGGGGCCAGGCGCATCCACAAGGGGGAGTGCTCCAAGTGCGGTGTCCGGCTCAACGGATGCTGCCAGGCGGCCAGGTCCACGCGCCTCCAAGCAGGAACGTACCTCCGGCGCCTCGTCCTGCGCGGTGGCTGACGTACGGCGACCGACGTCACCCTCTTCAATGTCGGGGCGTGCCTCCAGCATCTCGGCCTGCGCGGTGGCTGACGGAGGTCGGCCGACGTCCCCCTCTTCAATATCGGGGCGTGCCTCCAGCATCTCGTCCTGCGCGGTGGCTGACGTATGGCGACCGAGGTCACCCTCTTCGACGTAAGGGCGTACCTCCGGCGCATCCTCCAGCCCGGTGGCAGACACGGGCGCAACGACGAGGTCCTCGTGGGTGAGCTGGGCCTCGGGGGATGCAGGCGCCTGGGGAGCAGGGGCGAATGCGTTCAGCACTCGCTCATCGCAAGCCTTCAGCAGCGCCGGCAGCTCGTGCTGAAGCGCCTGCACGTCGCGCTCGTGAAGAATCGCCATCACGCGGAACGCCCACTCGCGCAGCACCTCACCGCCCAGGAGCGGCAGCAGTTGGGCGGCGCCTCCGAGGAATGCCCGCTGCAGGGACTGAACGAGGAGCACGTGCCCGGGACGCGCCGCCACCCGCGCAGCCTGCCGCAGCAACTCGAACTCCACCTGCGCACAGGTGGCCCCCGACTCCCAGCGCGCCGCGTCCTGGAGCTGGAAGCACGTGCTCCTCAGCCGCTCCAGGTCGAGGTCCGACGCCCTCGCGCAGCAGTCGGCCAGCAGCTCCACCAGCACCTGACGCTTGAGGCTGAAGTAGCCCTCCAGGAGCCACCGGGCCTCCGGGTTGCGCGCGTCATGCAGCGCCAGGCCCAGGTTCTCCAACGTCAGCGACTCATCCAGCGCCACCGCGCGCGTCTTGCGTCCGGAGCGCTGCACCACCAGCCCCCGCGCGGCCAGTCGTCGGAGCGCCTCACGAATGGTGCCCCGGCACACCTCATAGCGACGCGCCAGCTTCGCTTCCGAGCCGAATTGCCCGCTCGGGGGCAACCGTCCCAGCGCGATATCGCGCTCGATTTGCGCCTCCACATAGGCCACGAGTCCTCCCCGTCCCATCCCCATCCCCTTCCTCGTCCCAGCATCGCCATCCAACCACAGGGGTCTGACATGGACGCGCGGGTCCACCCTCCGCGTCACTTGCCGGGCGAGCACGCCCCCGGGCCGCATTGGGCGAAAACCTGTCCGACTGTCGGACAAGTTTTGAGGCAACCGGTCTCGGCCGGGCACATCTGGCCGAGCCCTACCTCGGCGTTTGCACACGAATGACTCGCCCCCCGCCGGGCCCGTGCGGCCTCGGGGCATGCCGCGGAAACCTGTCCGTCTGTCGGACAAGCAAACCGTCCTCGTCGCCTGCCGGGCCGGCTCGGCCTGCGCCTCATGCGGCGGAAACATGTCTGACTGTCGGACAGGTTTGGAGGGAACCAGGCCCGGGCGGAGCCTTTGTCCGTGCCCCTCGTTGGCGTTTGTGCTCGCACAACGTCGCTCACCTACCGGGATGGGCTCGTCCTCGGCCAAAAGCCGCGAAAACCTGTCCGACTGTCGGACAAGTTTGGAGTGAGCCGGGCCCGGGTGCAGGAGGCTCCGTCCGTGCTCCATCCTGGTGTCCGCGCACTCATGACGTCGCGCACCTGTAGGCTGGCAGCCTCGGGCCTTGTGTGGGGGAAGCCTGTCCGACTGTCGGACAAGTTTGGAGGGAGCAGGGCCCGCGTGGGGGTCGCTGTCCGTGCATCCACCTTCTCGTCCGCGTACTCACGACGTCGTGGCCCGCCTTGGGGCTCCGCGAGGCTCACGTCCTCGGCTTCATGCGGTGCGAACCTGTCCGACTGTCGGACAGGTCTTGAGGGAACCGGCCCCGGGCGGGGGTCAATGTCCGTGCTCCGTCTTGGCATCCGCGCACTCATGACGTCGCGGCCCATCGCGACGCTCCGTTGGGGTTGAGCGTTCACGGAAGACTTCCGGTCCGGGACTCTTTGACGAACTCCTGGTGGCCTACCTGGTGCCTCGATGCAGGACGCGCCTCCCCTCCCTCTGCGAGGATGGGAGGCCATGCGACGACCTCCAGCCGGACCCTGGGTGCTGCTCACCGCGTTGTTGCTGGGCGGTGTTTCCCAGGGGGCCCCGCCCTCCAAGGCCGCACCGCCCAGGTCTCCCCAGGTGACGTGGCTCTATCAGGACCGGCTGGCTTCGCCCTGGGAGGACCTGACGTGGGCAGGCGCGCACGCGATGAGCGCCACCGTGTCGGGGGCCTCGGGCAGCCACGCCATCTCCGTGACGATGGGCCCCTGGGAGGCGCTGTACTTCGGCCACCCGGGCTTCGAAGTGTCACCGGATGACACGCTGGTGCTGAAGGTGAATGGTGGGAAGGACGGCGCGAACGCAGCGGTGCGCGCGCGCGTCGTCATCGGCTCCGAGCAACCCGTGGGCGTCCCCCTGGGCCCCACCTGCGAGGGCGGCGCCATCCCCGCCAGGAAGTGGACGACCTGCCGCGTGCCGCTGGCGAAGCTGCTGCCCGAAGGCCGCACACGCATCACCGGCCTGTGGCTTCAGGAGGACAGCGGCAAGACGCTGCCGCCGCTCTTCTTCGACGACATTGGCGTCGAGCAGGGCCCCCGGCCAGTGACCATCACGCTGGAATCACCCGCGGTCTTCCTGTCGCCGGGGGCCACGCACGCCTTCCGCGCCACCGTGACGAACAGCAAGGACACGGAGGTGGCCTGGAGCGTGGAGCCCGGGAACGAGCGGGGCACCATCAGCGCCGCTGGCGTCTACACCGCGCCTCGCAAGCCGGGCACGTACCGGGTGATGGCCCGGAGCAAGGCGGACCCGAGCCAGGTGGTCCAGGCCAGCGTGGTGGTGAGTGCATCCCCAGTCGTGAAGGGTCCGCCGGGTCAGGGTGGCAAGTGGGTTTCGGGCTACTACACGGGCTGGAACGCGGACGACTATCCGCCGGAGAAGGTGGACTTCAGCGCGCTCACGCACATCCTCGTGGGCCGCGTCACGCCGAAGGCGGACGGCACGCTGAGCACGAAGTTCGACAACGACCGGGGGCCGGAGATCGCCCGCACGCTGTCGAAGCGCGCGCATGCGGCGGGCCGCAAGGCGCTCATCATGGTGGGCGGCTCCGGTGAGCACGACGGCTGGGTGGGCGCCGCGTCCGACGCGAACCGCGCGAAGTTCGTCCGCTCGCTGCTGAAGGCGATGGACGACTTCGGCTACGACGGGCTGGACCTGGACTGGGAGCCCGTGGAGAAGGAGGACCGGCCGCACCTGCTGGCCCTGGTGAAGGCCCTGCGCGAGGCGCGGCCGAAGATGCTCCTCACCTTCCCCCTCCACTGGATCAACACCAACTTCCCCACCGACGCCGACCCCTGGTTCGCGGAGCTGGCGACGCACTTCGACCAGATGAACCTGATGTCCTACGAGATGATTGGCGCGTGGGACGGCTGGAAGTCCTGGCACACGTCCGCGCTCAAGGGCGAACAGGGGCTGCACCCCACGTCCATCGCGTCCAGCCTGGACCTGTGGGTGAAAGCCGGCATCCCCAAGGCGAAGCTGGGCATCGGCATCCCCTTCTACGGCCTCGCGTGGCGCCACATCACCGGGCCCTACCAGCCCTTCACGAACTGGTCCGACTACGTGGGCGGGGACAACTCGTTCACCTACAAGAAGATCCTCCGCTATTCGAAGCAGGGGAAGTACCAGTGGGACGAGAAGGCCCAGGCCAGCTACGTGACGTTCGCTCCGGACAAGCTCGTGGAGGACGGCACGGTGACGTGGATCTCCTACGACAGCCCGCAGGCCATCGCCGCCAAGGGCGCCTTCGTGAAGCAGGAGGGCTACGGCGGCACCATCATCTGGACGCTCAACCAGGGTTGCACCGATCCGGAGACCGGTGCCAACCCGTTGCTGGACGCCGTGCGGGACGCCTTCCTGAAGTGACGCGAGGCCCTCGTCGCCTCAGCCCAGGGTGACGCGGGCGTTGCGGAACATGCGCATCCAGGGGCCGTCCTCGCCCCACTCCGCCGGGTGCCAGGAGTGCTGCACGGTGCGGTGCACGCGCTCCGGGTGCGGCATGGTGATGGTGAAGCGCCCGTCCTTCGTGGTGACGCCGGCAATGCCGTGCGGCGAGCCGTTGGGGTTGGCCGGGTACTTCGCCGCCACCTGGCCCCGGTTGTCCACCCAGCGCGTCGTCACCAGCCCGGCGGCGTTGAACCGCGCGGCGGCGTCAGCGTTGGCGAACTCCGCCCGCCCCTCGCCGTGCGACACGACGATGAGCATCCGGCTGCCCTCCATGCCCTTGTAGAAGAGCGACGGCGACGGCGCGATTTCAACGGTGCCCAGGCGGGCCTCGAACTGCTCGGACGCGTTGCGCACGAAGCGCGGCCAGCCGTCCGCGCCGGGGATGAGTTCGCGCAGCTGCGCGAACATCTGGCAGCCGTTGCACGCACCCAGGCCGAAGCTGTCCGGCCGCGCGAAGAACTCCGAGAAGGCGTCCCGCGTGCGCGGGTTGAAGAGGATGGACTTCGCCCACCCGCCGCCCGCGCCCAGCACGTCGCCGTAGCTGAAGCCGCCGCACGCCATCACGCCGTGGAAGTCCTTCAGCGACACGCGGCCCGACAGCAGGTCGCTCATGTGCACGTCCACCGCGGTGAAGCCCGCGCGGGTGAACGCCGCCGCCATCTCCTGCTGGCTGTTGACGCCCTGCTCACGCAGCACCGCCACGCGAGGCCGGGCCCCCTTGGCGATGTACGGCGCCGCCACGTCCACCTTCGGGTCGAACGTGAGCCTGGGCGACAGGCCCGGGTCGCCCGCGTCGCACTTCGCGGCGTACTCCTCCTCCGCGCAGGTGGGGTTGTCACGCAGCTTCTGGATCTCGTAGCTCACGCGGGACCAGGTGCGCTTGAGCGCCACCGTCTCCTCCGCGAGCAGCTCCCGGCCGCCGTGCCGCACGCGCACCACCTGCTGGGACGTGGGGCGCCCCAGCTCGTGGACGTGCGCGCCCAGGCCGTGGCGGGTGAAGGCATCACGCACGCGAGCCACGTCGGACGCGCGCACCTGCACCACCGCGCCCAGCTCCTCGTTGAAGAGGGCCGCCACCGCGTCGCCGCCCAGCGGGGCCAGGTCCACGTCCAGACCGCAATGGCCGGCGAAGGCCATCTCCGCGAGCGTGGCCCAGAGGCCGCCGTCGGAGCGGTCGTGGTACGCGAGCAGCACGCCCGCCGCCTGGAGTTCCTGCACCGCCGTGAAGAAGCCCTTCAGCGCCGCCGGGTCGTCCACGTCCGGGCACTCCGGGCCCACCTGCTGGTGCACCTGCGCCAGCACGGACGCCCCCAGCCGCTGCCGGCCCTTCGCGACATCCAACAGCAAGAGGCGCGTGTCCCCCGCCACGTCCACCGGCTGCGGCGTCAGCGTGACGCGCGCGTCCAGCACCGGCGCGAACGCGGTGATGATGAGCGACAGGGGCGCCGTCACCGCCTTCTTCTGGCCGTCCTCCTGCCACTGCGTGCGCATGGACATGGAGTCCTTGCCCACCGGGATGGCGATGCCCAGCGCGGGGCACAGCTCCATGCCCACCGCGTGCACCGCGGCGTAGAGGTTCGCGTCCTCGCCGGGGCTGCCCGCCGCCGCCATCCAGTTCGCGGACAGCTTCACGTCCGACAGCTTCCCGATGCGCGCCGCCGCCAGGTTGGTGAGCGCCTCGCCCACCGCCATGCGCGCGGAGGCCGCCGCGTCCACCAGCGCCACCGGCGTGCGCTCGCCGAGCGCCATCGCCTCGCCTGTGTCGGACATCAGCGACGACAGCGTCACCGCGCAGTCCGCCACAGGCACCTGCCACGGCCCCACCATCTGGTCGCGCGCGGTGTGGCCGCCCACGGAGCGGTCGCCAATGGTGATGAGGAACGACTTGTCCGCCACCGTCGGGTGCGACAGCACCGCGTGCGCCGCGGCCTTCAAGTCACCCGGGAGGCTCAGCGGCGCGTGCTTCAGCGGGCGCGACGCGAACTCGCGGTGCATGCGCGGCGCCTTGCCAAAGAGGACGTCCATGGGCAGCGCGATGGGGGTGTCCCCCAGCTCGCGGTCCGTGAGCGTGAGCACCTGCTCCGCCGTGGCCTCGCCCAGCACGGCGAAGGGGGCGCGCTCGCGCTCGCACAGCGCGGCGAAGCGCGACAGGTCCTCCGGCGCCACGCCCAGGACGTAGCGCTCCTGCGCCTCGTTGCACCAGATTTCCACCGGGGACATGCCCGGCTCGTCGTTGGGCACCTCGCGCAGCTCCAGACGGCCGCCCAGGTCGTTGTCGTGCGCCAGCTCCGGCAGCGCGTTGGACAGGCCGCCCGCGCCCACGTCGTGGATGGAGCGCACGGGGTTCTGGTCGCCCTGCATCCAGCACTGGTCGATGACCTCCTGGCAGCGGCGCTCCATCTCCGCGTTGTCACGCTGCACGGAGGCGAAGTCCAAGTCCGCCGCGCTCGCGCCCTGCGCCATGGACGACGCCGCGCCGCCGCCCAGGCCGATGAGCATCGCCGGGCCGCCCAGCACGATGAGCTTGTCGCCCGCGCGCAGCGGGGCCTTCTTCACGTGGCCCGCGCGGATGTTGCCCAGGCCGCCCGCGAGCATGATGGGCTTGTGGTAGCCGCGCACCTCCACGCCCTCCAGCGTGGGCACGTGCTGCTCGAAGCTGCGGAAGTAGCCGGTGAGGTTGGGCCGGCCGAACTCGTTGTTGAACGCGGCGCCGCCCAGCGGGCCGTCCACCATGATGTCCAACGCGGACACGATGCGGTCCGGCTTGCCGTAGGGCACCTCCCACGGCCGGGCGAAGTCCGGCAGGCGCAGGTGGCTGACGGAGAAGCCGGTGAGCCCCGCCTTGGGCTTCGCGCCGCGCCCGGTGGCGCCCTCGTCGCGGATCTCACCGCCCGCGCCCGTGGCCGCGCCCGGGTACGGCGAGATGGCGGTGGGGTGGTTGTGCGTCTCCACCTTCATCATGATGTGGGCCGGCTCGCGCACGGTGCCCCACTCGCGCCCTTCGCCCTGCGGGAAGAAGCGCTCCACCTCGAAGCCTTCGATGACGGCGGCGTTGTCCTTGTACGCGGACAGCACGCCGCCCGGGCTCTGGGCGTAGGTGTTCTTGATGGCCTGGAACAGCGAGCGCTCGCGCGGCTGGCCATCCACCGTCCATGACGCGTTGAAGATTTTGTGGCGGCAGTGCTCGCTGTTCGCCTGCGCGAACATCATCAACTCCACGTCGGTGGGGTTGCGCTTCAGCTCCGTGAAGCGCGCCACCAGGTAGTCGATTTCGTCCTCCGCCAGCGCCAGGCCCAGCTCGCCGTTGGCCTTCGCCAGCGCCGCGCGGCCTCCGCCCAGCACGTCCACCCGGGTGAGCGGCCGGGGCGAGTCCGTGCGGAACAGCACCTCCGCGCCCTCCAGCCGGGGCAGCACCGCCTGCGTCATCCGGTCGTGCAGCACCGCCTGCACGCCCTCCGCCTCGTTCGCGTCCAACTCCCGGCCGCCGGGGCCGGTGAGGAAGAACGCGATGCCGCGCTCCATGCGGCGCACCTGCGTGAGGCCACAGTGGTGCGCGATGTCCGTCGCCTTGGAGGCCCAGGGCGACACCGTGCCCGGACGCGGCACCACCAGCAGCAGCGTGCCCGTGCGCTCGCGCTTCGCCGTGTGGGGCCCGTACTCCAGCAGGCGCCCCAGCCGCTCCGACTCGTCCTGCGTCAGCGGCGCGGACGCGTCCACGAAGTGCACGAACTCCGAGTAGAGGGTGGCCACCGTAGGCACCCGCTCCCGGCAACGGGCGAGCAGCTTGGCGAGCCTGAATTCGGAGAGGGCCGGAGCCCCGCGCAGCGTGAGCATGAAGGTCCTTGCGAACGGGTGACGGGAGGTAACAGCGGGGCCGTCCTTATCACCGCGCCTCGCGTCACAACGTCCGGAGTTCGTGCCAGGACGCCCGCACAGCACCCAGGTGGGTGAACCACCGCCGACGTGTGCGCTCCTCCGTCCTCAGCCTCATTCCCAACACTCTCAGTCCTTCCGGAATTCGCCTCACAGTTGGGACTCCATGCTTTGCTCGCCAGGCTGCACAGACTCGTTTCGCCACACTGGGGGCATGTCATGACGCGAAAGAACCGCTGGCTCCTCGCCGGCCTGACGTTCACGCTGTCCGCATGTAGTGCGGGAGGTCCTGACGCCGAGGCCCCTTCCGTTCCTTCCGAAGCCCGCATGGGAGACCTGAAGTCGGCGCTGGGAGCACTGCCCGGCGCGGAGGTGCGCGGGGTGCACGCGGACGGCGTACCCCAGTTCATCCAGGGCGCGCTGGGTGCGGCGGGACGGCCCGTCTCCGGTGCCAGCGCCTGGCAGGCGCACGCGCTCCTGGAGCCCACCCTGCTGCGCGTGCTGCCCGCCTTCCGGCTGACGGCGAAGGACGTGGTGCCCAAGCGCATCCACACGGACGAGCTGGGCAATACGCACCTGCGCTACACGCAGACCAAGGGCGGGCTCCCGGTGGTGAACGAGGAGTTCATCATCCACCTGGACGCGCGGGGTCAGGTGTACGCGGTGAACGGCACCGCGCGTGACGGCGAACCCCTTCCGGCCCCCGCCCGCATCGCTCCGGAGGCCGCGAGCGAGGCGGCGCTGGCTGCGTCCCCGGCGGGCAGCAGCGCGGGAGCGCCCCGCGAGGTCTTCGTCCGGCCGACGCCCGAGGACTCCCTGGTCCGCGCCTTCGAGGTGGTGGTGTCCGGACAGGACGCGGACGGCATGCCCCTGCGCGACCGCGTCTACGTGAGCGCGGCGGACGGTCAGGAGGTGCTGCGCGCGCCGGAGATCCACGCCGCGCGCAACCGACAGGTGTGCTCGGTGGGCGGCTCCAACAACGGCACGTGCCGGATTGAAGGCCAGGTGGCCACCGGCGACACGGCCATCGACAAGACGTACGACAACATGGGCCTCTTCTACGACTGCTTCCAGGCGAACTTCGGCCGGGACTCATGGAACGGCACGGGCGGCCAGCTGCTGGCGCAGGTGCACTACGGCACCAGTTACGCGAACGCATACTTCGACGGCGCGAAGCTGGTCTGCGGTGACGGCAGCCTGCCCCAGCTGGGGCAGCCGTGCGAGGACCCGGACATCGTCGTGCACGAGTTCATGCACGGCGTCACCGAGACCACGTCCGACCTCATCTACACCGGCGAGTCCGGCGCGCTCACCGAGTCGCTGTCGGACATCTACGCCGCCACCTGCGGCAGCTGGGCCTCGGGGACCTGGAGCACCGCGACGCCCGTGTGGCACATCGCGGAGACGGCCTGGACGCCCGGCACGTCCGGGGATGCCCTGCGCTACATGAACGACCCTGCGGCGGATGGATACTCCGTCGACTACGCCCCGGAGCTGACCAGCAGCACGGACGTGCACTCCGGCTCCGGCGTGGCCAACCTGGCGTTCAAGCTGATGGCCACCGGCGGCGTGCACCCGCGAGGAAAGACGACGGTGAACGTGCCGGCCATCGGCGTGGAGGCCGCGGCCCACATCTTCTGGTACGCCAACATGAACCTCTTCACCCGCAACACCAACCTCTACGCGGCCAGGACGGCGACGCGGGTGGCGGCGCAGAGCCTGGGCTACAGCACCGCCGTCCAGGACGCGGTGGACGCGGCGTGGACCGCGGTGGGCGTGGGCGTCACGACGACGCCCTCCTGTATCCCGCTGCCCAACAACACCACGGTGTCGCTCATCTCCGGCAACGCGTCGTCGCTGAGGTACTACTGCTTCGACGTGCCCGCGAACACGCCCTCCTCGGTGAGCATCTCCAGCGGCACCGGGGACGTGGACCTCTACACGCGCTTCGGCTTCGCGCCCACGGCGCAGATCTACGACTGCCGCCCCTACCTGACGGGCAACAACGAGACGTGCAACCTGGCGGCGCGGCCCACCGCCGGCCGGCAGTACCTCCTGCTCCGGGGCTACACCGCCTACAGCGGCGTGAGCCTCTCCGTGGCCTGGTGACGCACCTGGCGCTTGCCCTCACCGCGTACCCGCGGTGAGGGTGGGCGCCAGGGGGCTGGCCTCCTCCCGGGCCCTGGGCGAAGAATGGGCGCCCGGGGCCTGTATCGGGTCCCGGCAAGGACGGAGGGCCATGAGGGACGAGCGCGTCATCTTCAGCAGCAGCGTGGACAGCCTGTACCGCAAGGTGCTGGCCCCCTCCCTGACGCCCGAGCTGGTGGACCGGCTGCGCGCGCGGGGGATGAACCTCCACGCCCCGCTGCTCGCCGCGTACCCGCTGGCCGTCTGGGTGGACTGCCTGGCGGACACGGCCCGCACGCTCCACCCCGACCAGCCGGTGGAGCAGGGCCGGCGCCTGATGGGCCGGCGGATGGTGGAGGGCTACGCGCAGACGCTGGTGGGCGGCGCGGTCCTCACGCTGGCGCGCGTGGTGGGGCCCATGCGCTCGCTCGAGCGGATGCAGCACAACTTCCGCAGCGGCAACAACTACACGGAGACGCGGCTCACCGTGCTGGGCCCCGCCCAGGCGGACCTCTGGTTCAACGAACCGGAGGCCCTGGAGGGCTTCGTGGACGGCGTGCTGGAAGAAGGGATGTTGCGCGTGGGAGTCCAGGGCTTCACCCTGCACCGCACCCGCCACTCGCCTGATTCCGCCACCTACCACCTGGAGTGGGCCGACCGGTCCGCCTGACCCCCAAGCCTTCATGTCTTCCATCCTCTCGACGCTGCCCGCCCTCTATCAGGACCTCCTGCCGGACTTCTTCCGCAAGGACGCTCCGACGGAGACGAAGGCCACCTGCTCCAACTGCGCCATGAGCCGCGCCTCCGCGCAGGCCACGGTGGAGTCCGTGGACGGGGCGGAGCACCTGTTCCGGCCGGACACCAAGTGCTGCACGTACCAGCCGCGGCTGCCCAACTACCTCGTGGGCGCGCTCTTGTCGGATGACTCGCCGCAGATGGCGGAGGGGCGCCGGCGCATCGAGGCGAAAATCGATAGCCGCATCGGCGTGAGCCCGCAGTGGGTGAAGCCGCCGGCGAAGTTCAACCACCTGTACAAGAACGCGCACCAGTTCTTCGGCCGCGCGTCGTCGCTGCGCTGCCCGTACTACGCGCTGGAGTCCGGCGGCTGCACCATCTGGGCGTACCGCGAGTCCGTCTGCTCCACGTTCTTCTGCAAGTACGTGGCGGGCCGGGACGGTCAGCGCTTCTGGATGTCGCTCAAGACGTACCTGACGCTGGCGGAGTTCCAGCTGTCTCGCCACGCGCTGCTCCAGCTGATGCCGGAGTTCCTCCTGGACGGGCGCGACAAGGCGGAGGTGGCCACGGCCCCGCTGTCCGTGGAGGACCTGGACGACGCGGCGCCCCCGGCGAAGGTGTACGCCGCGCTCTGGAAGGGCTACGCCGGGATGGAGAAGGACTTCTACCGCGCGTGCTACGACGCCGTGCGCACCGTCACCCGGGACGGGCTGGAGCGGATGCTGGGCCTGGACGGCACCATCGAGCAGAAGGTGCTGGAGAAGCTGCACACCCAGGCCACCGCGCCCACGCTGCCGCGCGTGCTGCGCTTCAACCCGGACGCGACGGTGAAGTGGCTGCCGGACGGCAGCGTGGCGCTGGGCTCGTACAGCGAATACGACGCGGTGGCGCTGCCGGGTGAGGCCTACTCGCTGCTGGTGGAGTTCACCGGCCAGAAGCCCGTGGACGCCGTCCGACAGCACCTGCGCGACCACAAGCAGGCGGACCTGGATCCGGACATCCTCCTGGAGCTGCACCGGCACCGCATCCTCATCGAACCCTGAGAGGGCCGCGCCTCATGGCTGGCCCGCGAAGGCGCCCACGTCGCGCAGCCAGCGGGCGATCTTCTGGGTGCGCTCCCACGCGGGCTCGGCGGCGACCAGGTGCTCCGCCAGCCACGCGCTGAAGGCCGGGTCGCCCGCGCGCAGCCACGCGGCGGACTCGGCCAGCTCATGGGCGGCGGCCTCCCACGCGCGGCGCACGGCGCTGGCCACGGCCATCAGCTCCGCGATGCAGCGGGTGAACACCTCCATGCCCACGGTGACTTCGTTGGCGCTGTCGCCGCAGGACAGGGCCAGCTCGCGCAGGCGGCCCAGGTCCTTGAGCAGCCCCTGCTCCAGGGCCGCGGCGGTGCCCAGCCGGGCCTGGGCGGCGCGCTGGAGCAGCTCCACGTCCTCACAGAGCTGGCGCCAGGCCGTGTCGTCCCCGGCGGGGAAGCCGCCCCGGCGGCGCAGGCGCACGCCCACGGCCTGCCACAGGTTGCAGAAGACGAGCACCTCCTCGACGCTGCGGCGCACGTGCGGGGGGATGTGGTCCAGGAAGTCCACCACGGACGCGCGGGCTTCACGGATGAACGCGTCCCCCCGGGACGTGGCCTCCACCACGCCGCGTGCGAGCTGGAGCACACGCCAGGCCCACTGCAGGGCGCGCTCGGAGGTGGTGAAGAGCACCTCCACGCCGGTGCCCAGGGCCCCCGCGGCGTAGCTGGTGTCGGCGGTCGTCGGGGAGGGAATGGAGGGAGTGCCCTCGGCTTCGGCGCGCACGTCGGACGGGCGGGAAGCCGGTGGTCCCTCGTCCTCGCTGTCGGTGACGGTCCCGGGCCCGTGTGGCCCCGGCACCGTGTGCTCGCGCCTCATGTGCGTCTTCGCCCTCGTTCGCCGGTGGAAGTCCCCTCCTTCCGAATATCGCACGCCCCAGGAATGCCTCCAGACCTGGATGCGGGGACGTGCGATGCGTCACAAGGTGCCCATTCCCGGAGCGCGGATGGGCACCTTGGGATGTCCGGCACTGCGCATCCGATACGCTCAGTGCAGGTTCGGATTGTGCTTCAGCCGGCTGAGCCGATCATGCGTCTGCTTCTGGGCCGGAAGCAGCTGCTGCCGCGCGAAGCTGCGCGCCTCGCCGTGGAGCTTGCTCACGTCGCGGTTGTAGTCCGCCAGGCCGTGGTCCTCGCCCTGCTCCAGGGCGTCGATGGCGGCCTTCTCCCCCAGCAGGTCCGCTCCGCCCTGGACCACCTTGGCGAAGACGCCCCAGATGCCGGAGCTCTCCGACGGACTTCCGCCCAGCTTCTCGATGCGCTCCTTGATGGCGTCGACGCGGGCCTCGTGGTCATGGAGGCAGGCGTCCACCTCCGTCCGGGCGATGTCGCTCTTGATGTGCTTGCTCGCCTGCCGGTAGGTCTCCACGGCGGAGAGCTCACCGCGCAGGAAGGAGTTCAGCGTCTCGATGTCGGTATTGGCCATGACGTCATCTCCTTGATTCCGGTGAATGAAATCGACTGGCGCAAAGGTGGTGTGCCGCATGGGCCCGGCAACGAGCGCTGGCCCCCTCGTCCCCGCGGCAGGCATCCGGAGGGGCGCCGCCCGGACGGCGGCCGTGGCAGACTCACCGGCGGCATGTGGAACTGGGTTCATCAGCTGGCGGAGTGGGCACGGGAGGACACGCCGTTCGCCGTCGTGACGGTGACGGAGTGCAAGGGCAGCACGCCCGCGCCCCCCGGCGCGAAGCTGCTGGTGCGCGCGGACGGCACCTTCCACGGCACCATTGGCGGCGGCCACCTGGAGCAGCTCGTGCTCCAGGACGCCCGCGCGAGTCTGGCCAGGGGCGAGGCACGCACGTTCCGCTATCCGCTGGGCGCGAAGCTGGGCCAGTGCTGTGGAGGAGTCGTGGACGTCTTCGTCGAGCCCGTCAACCACGGGCCCCAGCTGTACCTCTTCGGCGCCGGCCACGTGGGACAGGCGCTGTGCCGCATCCTGGAGGGCACCCCCTTTCGCGTGCACCTGGTGGACGAGCGCGCCGAGTGGGTCCAGTCCCCGCGGGTGCCCTCGGGCGTGGTGCGTCACGAGGAGGCGTGGGACGACTTCGCGGCGCGCGCGGTCTGGGACGAGCAGCGCACCTACGTGGCGGTGATGACGCACCGCCACGACGTGGATCAGGACATCATCGCCTTCGCCATCCAGAAGCCGGCCCGCTACATCGGGCTCATCGGCAGTGACACCAAGTGGGCCCGCTTCCGGCAGCGGCTGGAGGCGAAGGGGATGCCCGCCCGGCAGGTGGGCCGCGTCCAGTGCCCCATGGGGCTGCCTACCGGGGGAAAGTCACCGCAGGAGGTGGCCGTGAGCATCGCGGCAGGGCTGCTCCAGCTGCATCATGGACTGGCCCAGGAAGCAGGCGCTCAGCCAGCGCCCGCGCCCCTGCTATCCTCGGGGGAATGAGCACCCCCTTCGAGTTCCGGCTCAACGGACAGACGGTCCAGGTCGACGACGCGTCGCCCAACACCACCCTGCTGGATTACCTGCGCGCGCGCGGCCTGACGGGCACGAAGCAGGGCTGCGCCGAGGGCGACTGCGGCGCCTGCACCGTGGCCATGGTGGACCGGGACGTGAGCGGCCAGAAGACGCTGCGCGCGTTCAACAGCTGCATCGCGCTGTTGCCCATGGTGGCCGGGCGCGAGCTCGTCACCGTGGAGGGCGTGGGCAGCCGCGCCGAGCCCCACCCCGTGCAGCAGGCCATGGTGAAGCACTACGGCTCGCAGTGCGGCTTCTGCACGCCGGGCTTCGTCGTCTCCATGGTGGAGGCCTACTGTCGCAAGGACGCGGGCTCGCCGGAGGCCATCGCGGATCAACTCTGCGGCAACATCTGCCGCTGTACCGGCTACCGCCCCATCCGCGACGCGATGATGGACGCGCTCGCCACCCGCGACGCGAAGGGCGCGGGCCCCGGGCTCCCCGGTGT
>NZ_RAVY01000176.1:0-19776 GCF_003611625.1 Corallococcus sp. CA054B | reverse complement strand
GCGGAGTCCCCGTCGCGCGACACCCTGCACGCCGCGATGAAGCAGCCCCTGGGCGCTTCCCGTCCGCTGGCCGCGCCGCCCCTGGCCGCATCACGCCCCCTGGCCTCCGAAGCTCCGGGTGTGGCTCCGGCCCCCCGCGCCGCATCGGCGCCGGCTCCGGAGATGCTCCTGGACGTGCCCAGGTCCGTGCCCCGCTACAACGGCGCGCTGCCCGGCGTCGTGGAGGGCGAACGCCCCACGCTGGATCAGATCCGCCGCGAGCTGGGTGACTGCCGCCGCTGCAAGCTGTGCACGGGCCGCAAGAACATCGTGTTCGGCTCCGGCAACCCTCGCGCGGACCTGGTGTTCGTGGGCGAGGGCCCCGGTGAGAGCGAGGACCTCCAGGGCGTGCCCTTCGTGGGCGCCGCCGGCGACCTGCTCACCAAGATGATTGGCGCCATGGGCTTCACCCGGAACGACGTCTACATCGCCAACGTCGTGAAGTGCCGCCCGCCCGGCAACCGCAACCCGGAGCCGGATGAGATCGCCGCGTGCGAGCCCTTCCTGCGCTCGCAGTTGCTCGCCATCCAGCCCAGGGTCATCGTCGCGCTGGGCAAGTTCGCGGCGCAGACGCTGCTCAGGGACACCACCCCCATCACCCGCATGCGGGGGCAGTGGCGCGAATACGAGGGCATCCAGCTCATGCCCACCTTCCACCCCGCGTACCTCCTGCGCAACAGCGCGGAGAAGCGCAAGGCGTGGGAGGACCTGCAGCAGGTGATGAAGCTGTTCGGCAAGCACCCGGGCTCCAGCGCGTAGACCGCGCGGCGCACCGCGACCAGGAGAAGCACCGATGAAGGGCGTGCTCGAGACGCGTGAAGTGCATTCCCCCGCGCTGGAGAACAACCCGCTGGGAGATCCGGCCCGCCGCCGGCTCACCGTGTACCTGCCGCCGGGCTACGCGGAAGGCACGCAGCGCTACGCGGTCGTCTACTTCCTGCACGCCTTCGGCAACGGCGGCGGCTCGTGGACCAACGCGTCCGGCTTCTCGCCCTCCGTGCCGGACCGCCTGGACGCGCTGATCGAGCAGGGTGCCATTCCGCCCGTCATCGGCGTCTTCCCTGACGCGTGGACGAAGCTCGGCGGCAGCCAGTGGGTGAACAGCGACGCCATCGGCCGCTACCGCGACTACCTGGTCAAGGACATCGTCGGCTTCGTGGACAAGACCTTCCGCACGCTGCCCAAGGCCGCGTCCCGCGCGGTGGTGGGCCACAGCTCCGGCGGCTACGGCGCGCTGGTGATGGGCCGCTACCACCCGGAGATCTTCTCCCTGGTCGGCGCGCACGCCCCGGATTCCTACTTCGAGTACTCGTACATGCCGGACCTGCCCAAGGCCGCCACCGCCCTGATGAAGGCCGGCGGCGTGGAGGCGTGGGTGACGGAGCTGCGCCAGCGCGCCGTGGCCACCAAGGTGCGCGGCGACGACTTCCCGGTCATCAACATCCTGGCCATGGCGGCGGCGTACTCGCCGAAGAAGGGCGAGCCGCTCAACCTGGAGCTGCCCTTCGAGCAGCACAACGCGAAGCTGCGCCTGGACGTGTGGAACCGGTGGCTCGTGCACGACCCCGTGCGCTTCGTGCCCAAGTTCATGGACTCCTTCCGCAAGCTCAAGACGGTCTACCTGGACGCCGGCACGCGCGACGAGTTCAACCTGCGCTGGGGCACGCGCATGGTGGCGGACGACCTGAAGGCCGGCGGCGTGGACGTGGCGCACGAGGAGTTCGAGGACGGGCACTCGGGCGTGTCGTACCGCTTCGAGCGGTCGCTGTCGGTGCTGGTGCCGCTCCTCGCGCGGGACTGATAAGGGGGAGCCCATGGATACCTACGGACTGTCGCGCGTCGTGGCGGAGAAGGGCGTGCTGCCGCAGCGCGCTCGCAAGCTGGACCCCTCGCTGCCGTGCCGCGAGGCGGAGCTGCTCATCGACGTGGAGAGCCTCAACATCGACGCCGCGTCCTTCAAGCAGATCAAGGACGACGTGGGCGGCGACCCCGCGCGCATCGCCTCCCGCATCCAGGACATCGTCCTCGAGCGCGGCAAGATGCAGAACCCCGTCACCGGCTCCGGCGGCATGCTCATTGGCCGCGTGAAGGAGCTGGGCGCGAAGCACCCCGCCAACGGCGTGCTCAAGCCCGGGGACCGCATCGCCACGCTGGTGAGCCTGACGCTCACGCCGCTCGTCATCGAAGAGGTGAAGGCGGTGCACGCGGACATCGACCGCGTGGACATCCGCGGCCACGCGCTGCTCTTCGCGAGCGGCATCTACGCGAAGCTCCCGGAGGACATGCCGGACACGCTGTCCCTGGCGGCGCTGGATGTCTGCGGCGCGCCCGCGCTGGTGGCGCGCCACGTGCGCCCGGGCATGACGGTGGCGGTGCTGGGCGCGGGCAAGAGCGGCGCGCTGTGCCTGGCGCAGGCCCGCCGCAGCCTGGAGAGCCGCGGCAAGCTGCTGGCGCTGGACATCTCCCAGAAGGCGCTGGACGCGCTGTCCGCCATCGGCCTGTGTGACGAGGCGCTGAAGGTGGACGCCACCCAGGGCGTGGACGTGATGGAGGCCGTGTCCAAGGCGACGGGCGGTCAGCTCTGCGACCTGGTGGTCAACTGCGCCAGCGTGGGCAACACGGAGATGGCGTCACTCTTGTCCGTGAAGGACGGCGGCACCGTCATCTTCTTCTCCATGGCCACCAGCTTCACCACGGCGGCCCTGGGCGCGGAGGGCGTGGGCAAGGACGTCACCATGCTCGTGGGCAATGGCTACGTCCCCAACCACGCCGCCCTCACGCTGGAGCTCTTGCGCACCGAACCGTCGCTGCGCCAGCTCTTCGAGTCCCGCTACGTCTAAGCCAGAGGAAGTAAGTCCTGTCAGGGGGTAGAGTTGCCGCTCCTCCGGTTATGCGGAAGGAGCGGCGAAGTGCCCCACCAGCACCGAGCGTTGGAACTGACGGCGGCCGAGCGGCGTGGGCTGGTACGCGCTCTGCGGCAGCAGGCGCCGCAGGGCGTGGCGCTGCGAGCGGCCATCGTGCTGTTGAGTGCTCAAGGCCAGAGTGCCCCGCACATCGCCACGGCCTTGGGGCTGACGACACGCACCGTCCAGCGCTGCCGCCGACGCTGGCGTCAGCACGGGTTGGCGGGACTGGCTGACGCGGCCCGTCCGGGCCGGCCGTCGAGAGTGTCCGCCGACTCCCTCATGCTCCTGATGCGCACCGTGGAAACGGCGCCGAAGGAACTGGGCTTTGCGTTTGCCCGCTGGACGCGTGCACGTCTGGCCGCCTATCTCCAGCAACGTACCGGCGTGCGGCTGAGCGCGCGGTGGGTGGGCGAAGTCCTGCGGTGCCACGGCTATGTGTGGCGGCGCGCCAAGCTCACCACCCGGCACCTGGCGGACGAGGAGGAAAAAAGCACGCGCCTTCAGGCGCCTGCACCGTCTGCAGAAGGCAGCCCGAGAGCCCCGGGCCGACTTCGAGCTGTGGTACGCCGACGGCGTTCACTTCAACCTGCTCCCGGTGACGCGCTCCGCGTGGCGGCGCAAAGGGCAGCGGCTGCTGGTGCCCACTCCGGGCAAGAATGTGCGAGTGGGAGTGGTGGGCGCCATCCGCTTTCCCAGCAGGCACTTCCTCTTCGCCTACCAGCCCAAGAGCGTCACCACCGCTCTGTTTCTGTCGCTGCTCGAAAAGCTGGTGGCGCGGGCAAAGCGGACGGGCAGGCGCATCGTGCTCGTCCTCGACAACGGCGGCCCCTTCACTTCCCACCGCGCCCAAGCCGCCCTTGAAGCCGCACGGCCCCAGGTGCGCGTCTTGCGGCTGCCTTCGTACACCTCGGAAACCCTCAACTGGATTGAGGGCTACTGGGACGAGCTCAAGAGCACCTACTTCAGTCAGATGCTGACCGAGCAGCGCGAGGCGTTCTATCCGGAAGCCGTCCGACTGCTGCACCGCTTGCGGCGCTCAGGACGGCTCAGTCTGCTTGCGCCTCGCGCTACCCCCTGACAGGACTTACTTCCCCTGGCTTAGGGCTTGAGGAAGGCCGTGTGCACGGCCTTGAGGAGTGGATCCTTCTCACCCGCCGGGGCCGCATTGATGTGGCCCTGGTTGATGGTCCAGATGATGCCGCCCCCCAGGCCCAGCTCTCGCGCCCAGCGGCCCTTCTCCGTCACGGAGGGGATGTCCTCATAGGAGATGAAGTTGCAGGACTGCGGGCCCTTCGCGTCGGCGTCGGAGAGGTAGGGCACCCGCGCCGTGGCGTCCCAGATGTACTTCATCTTGGGCAGGTACTCCTTCTGGATGTTGGCGTAGCTCATCCGGTTGTCGCTCTGCTCCTCGTACGGATTGTTGGGGCCGTCCACGGGCTGGCCTGGCTCCGTGACGTTCTTCCAGCAGGTCCCGAAGAAGCCGATGCCGACGCCCAGGCGCTGCGCGGGGATTCCCGCCGCGAGGAACGCCTTCACGGAGGTGGAGACGGAGGTGGGGTGGGCCAGCGTGTCGCCGAAGAGCGGGCTGGAGTGCCAGGTCTGCCAATCCGGCCAGTCGCCGCTCATCTTGTACGACATGATGTTCAGCTGGTCGACGCGGGCCACCAGCTGGCGGTGGAACTCCGCCTCCTCCTTGCTCAGGCCGAAGTTGGAGTTCACCCAGCCCACAGGCACGGTGATGATGAGCTTGTCGTCCAGGGCGCGCAGGTCGTCCAGGAGGGCGAGCAGCGGCGGTCCGTCCTCCGGCAGCTCGATGGGCTCCCAGTCCACGTCGACGCCGTCGTAACCGAACTCGTGCACGGCATCGACGATGTTGCGGGCGAAGTTCCGGCGCTTCTCGACCGTCCCCGTCGCGCCCTGGAAGCCCTTGTGCTCATCCATGCCACCCAGCATCAGCAGGGCCTTCTTGCCCGCGGCGTGAGCCTGCTGCTCGATCTTCCGGGCATGGATCGGTCCCTCGTGTTCGCTGATGTCGAAGACCTTGGTGATCGTGCCATCCACCTGCGGCCGGATGCGCCCCATGACCACGTGCGTGAGCAGCGACATGTCCACGGTCTCCGCCGGGTAGAGGTCCTTCTGGTAGCCCACCCAGTAGCCCATGACCCAACTGACCGGGGCGCCACCGCTCCGCGGCGACACCTCCGCGGGCGCCCGGGTGCAGGGGCCTTCTCCCAGCTCGTTGGCCGCGCAGACGGTGAAGGTGTACGCGGTGCCGTTGGCGAGGCCCTCGAACAGCATCCCGGAGGAGGGGGCATTCACCCGCTGGGTGAGGCCACCGGGCTCCGCCATGATCTTGTAGTAGCTCAAGGGTCGTCCCCCGAAGCTCGCCGGGGCCAGCCAGCTCACGTAGGCCTGTGCATTGCCCGCCGTGGGGTTCACCGCGCGCGGCTGTCCCGGCACGGTGGGGTTCGCGATGGTCATGCCCGCCTGGGGCGTGACGATCTCGGAATTGGCGGAGCCCGGGCCCTCGCCCATCGCGTTCACCGCGGCGACCTTGAAGGCGTAGGGGAAGGCGTTGTTCAGCCCGCGGATGGTGGCCTGCGTGTCGGGCGCGTTCACCAGTGCGCCGCCACACTCGGGGATGCAGCGCACCACGTAGTAGAGGATCGGGCTGCCTCCATCCTTGGGCGGCACCGTCCATGTCACCAGGGCGGAAGCGTCCGCCGGCTGCGCGACGACCTGCTGTGGAGCCTCGGGCGCGGCGGGAGGAGCCTCCTCCTTGTCCGGGCCCATGCCGAAATCACAACCGCCCAACATCCCCGCGAGTGCCAAAACCACACATCGCTGCAACGGCTTTGACCAATGGCTGTTCATTCCCGCACTCCTGATCGGACGCGGGATGTTATGCGGTAGGACCCCCTGTAAGAGTCAAGGTTAGACAGAATATTGCGGTATTTTTGCATGCTACGTAAAACACTTATTAAGCCGACTAATCCCATTCCCGTAGGTCATCACAGAGCCTCCATGGGTGGGAAATGAAGCCTTCGGGGATGGCTGGTGTCCGGGGCGGCTGACAGGCGGCCCCGTCCCTGGCGCGCGGGCTTCAGCGCACCTGCGCGGTAGGGGCTTCCGGAGCCTGGACGGGAGCGACGGGGGCGTCCGGCGTCTGGGTCCGGGCCCAGTCATTGGCCGAGCGGCCGCTGGTGTCGCGTAGCGCGGGAGAGGCGCCCTGGTGGCGCAGCTGGTCGGCCACCTCAGTGCGGCCGAAGAGGACGGCGAACATCAGGGCCGTCTGGCCCAGCCGGTTGGTCTGGTCCACGGCGCAGGGCTGGGCGGAGAGCAGCTTCACCACATCCGCGTAGCCCTTGAAGGCGGCGCCCATGAGGGCGGTGTTGCCCCGGCTGTCACCCGCGCACGCGTCCGCCCCGGCGTCGAGCAGTGCCTGCACCGTCTGGGTGTGGCCGTAATAGGCGGCGAGGATGAGGGGGGAGAAGCCTCGCGCGTCACGGGCCTCCACGGGCGTGCCGGCCTTGACGAGCCCCTGGATGATGTCCGTCTCACCCTCGCGCGCGGCGGCGAGCAGGTAGCGCTCCGCATCGCTGGTGGCGAGCAGCCGTCCGGCGGGCGTCGCCGGAGAGCGCAGGGACATCCACGCGGCGGTCAGCACCGTGCACACCAGCATCACCAGACCCAGCGAACCGAGCAGCAGCTTGCGAACCATGAGGGCATCTCCAGCGAAGGAAGAGTGAAGGGGAGACAGGGCCGCCGTCGTGTCACCGGCGGCCCCGGTGTCGTCAGCTCACGGCACGCTGTGGGTGGCGAGCGGGGCGACGGTGGCCTTCGCGTCGTCCAGCTTCACGTTCACGGCCTTGGCCAGGCGCGTGCCGTAGTCCGCGTTCGCCGCGTAGAAGTGGCCCACCATGCGCGCCTTGACCTTCGCGTCGCGCACCTGGCCCAGGTCGCCGGCCAGGTTCTGGATGAGCCGCTCCTTGGCGCCCGCGTCGAGCGCCGTCCAGAAGGCGCCCGCCTGCGTGAAGTTGTCCGTCTTCTCGATGGGGCGCTGCTGCGTGGTGCCGGTGAGCGGCGCGTTGGAGAAGAGGGCGGAGGGCGTGTCCTGCGTCTCACGCGTGACGCTGGGCTCGTAGTTCACGTCCGACTTCGTGTTGCCGCTGTTCATCGCGCCGGCCTGGCTGTTGTTGTTCACCGCGGCCCGAGCGCGGTTCACCGGCAGGGACAGGTAGTTGGCGCCCAGGCGGTAGCGCTGCGTGTCCGCGTAGGAGAAGAGGCGGCCCTGCAGCAGCCGGTCCTCGGACGGCTCGATGCCCGGCGGCATCACGCCCGGGGAGAAGGCGGACTGCTCCGTCTCCTCGAAGAAGTTGTCCGGCATCTTGTTGAGGGTGAACCTGCCCAGCTTCACCGGGGGCAGCTTGTCCTTCGGCCAGTCCTTGGTGGCGTCCAGCGGATCGAACGTGAAGCCGTCCAGGTCCTTGGGATCCAGCACCTGCACGCTCAGCTCCCACGAGGGGAACCTACCCGCCTGGATGTTCGTGTAGAGGTCGTGCGTGGCGTGCTGGAAGTCCTCGCCGCCCAGCTTCGTGGCCTCCGCCGCGGTGAGGCCCTTCACGCCCTGCTGGGACTTCCAGTTGAACTTGACGTACTTCACCTGGCCCCTGGCGTTGACGAACTTGAAGGCGTGCACGCCGTTGCCGTCCATCTGCCGGTAGTTCGCCGGGATGCCCAGGTCCGAATAGAGCTGGGTGAGCATGTGCGTGGATTCCGGCTGGTGGCTGAAGAAGTCGAAGTAGCGGCCCGGGTCCTGCCGGTTGGTGACCGGGGACGGCTTCAGCGAGTGCACCATGTCCGGGAACTTGATGGCGTCACGGATGAAGAAGATGGGCAGGTTGTTGCCGACCAGGTCCCAGTTGCCCTCGTCCGTGAAGAACTTCAGCGCGAAGCCGCGCGGGTCGCGCAGCGTCTCCGGTGAACCGCCAGGGTGGATGACCGTGGAGAAGCGCACGAACATCGGCGTCTTCTTGCCCTTCTGGGAGAAGACGGACGCGCGCGTGAGGTGGGAGAAGTCGCCGTAGCTCTCGAAGGAGCCGTAGGCGCCCACGCCGCGCGCGTGCACCACGCGCTCCGGGATGCGCTCACGGTCGAAGCGCGCGAGCTTCTCGATGAGGGCGAAGTCCTCCAGGAGGATGCCGCCCCGCGGGCCGGCCGTCTTGGAGCTCTGGTTCGTGCCCAACGGCGCGCCCGAGTCGGTGGTGATGGGCGGCGGGTTGCCGGCGGCGAGGACGGGGGCGCCAGACAGCAGGACGGCGAGCATCAACGAGCGTCGGTTCAAGGGGAGCTCCTGGGGTTACGGGGGACCGCCCCATTCCCCAGAGCACGCCTCGTGCCGGGCTTTCGATTCTTGTGATTTCAATGAGTTGGCTCAGGGGGTTCGCTCGCCGCAACCGGCATTTCGGTGGATGGACCGAAATGGCGGTGGATGATGGCACCGCCTTGTCGGTGCCTGGGCGTGCGGCGAAATTTCGGTGAGAAGGCTCTCGTGTGATGCGTCTCGCCATTCAAGAGGCGCGGTGCGGCATCGTTTGCTGGCGGTGCGGGGGGCCGTGTTCTTGAGCCGAAGGACGCTGCGCTCGGGTAGGGTGCGCGCATGTCAGGCCCGTTCATCGACGACGCGCGGATTGCCGAGGCGCGCAAGCTGGCGGACGAGATCGTCAATCCGATCTTCGACCTCATCCAACGCAACACCACTGTTTCCAATGAGCGCACCGTTCTGCGCTTCTTTGGCATTTCCGGCGCCGGTGCGCGCGGCGTACCGCTGGCCAACCTCATGGTGGACAAGCTGCAGTCCGCCGGGGTGCTCAACCGGGGCGCCGCGTACTGGTACGGCCGCGCGCTGCAGCTGGGTGCAAGCAGTCCGCTGGACGCCGTGGAGCGCATCACCGCGCTGCCCACGGACAAGCTGGGCGCGCTGTCTCCGGAGATGGAAGCCAACCTGCGGGACGCCGTGCGCGAGGAGGCCCGCGCGGCGATGACGGAGCTGAAGGCCCGCATCGCCCAGCGCAATGCCCTGCGCGAGCAGTTCCCCATGTCGCCCGCGCCGCACAAGTACGTCATCGTCGCCACCGGCAACATCTACGACGACGTGGACCAGGCGAGAGCGGCGGCGCAGGCGGGCGCGGACGTCATCGCGGTCATCCGCTCCACGGCGCAGTCGCTCCTGGACTACGTGCCCCACGGGGCGACGACGGAGGGCTACGGCGGCACCTACGCCACCCAGGAGAACTTCCGCGTGATGCGCGAGGCCCTGGATGACGAGAGCCGCAAGCTCAAGCGCTACATCCAGCTGACCAACTACTCGTCCGGCCTGTGCATGTCGGAGATCGCCTTCTGCGCGGCGTACGAGCGGCTGGACATGCTCCTCAACGACGCGATGTACGGCATCCTCTTCCGCGACATCAACATGCGGCGGACGTTCATCGACCAGTACTTCAGCCGCCGCATCTGCGCCCTGGCCGGCATCATCATCAACACCGGCGAGGACAACTACATCACCACCGCGGACGCCTACGACGCGGCCCACACCGTCATCGCCAGCCAGTTCATCAACGAGTGCTTCGCCAAGCGCGCGGGCCTCAAGGACTGGCAGCTGGGCATCGGGCACTCGTACGAAATCGACCCGTACCGGGACGACACGCTGCTCCTGGAGCTGTCGCAGGCGATGCTGGTGCGCCGCTGCTTCCCGGACGCGCCGCTCAAGTACATGCCGCCCACGAAGCACAAGGAGACGGACATCTTCTTCAGCCACGCGTACGACGTGATGGCGGACCTGGTGGCCATCTGGACGCGGCAGGGCATCCAGCTCTTGGGCATGATGACGGAGGCCATGCACACGCCGCTGCTCGCGGACCGGTACGTGGCGCTCAAGTCCGCGTCGTACATCCACCGCGCGGCGCGGGGCATCGACGAGGAGTTCACCGTTCGCGAGGACGGGAAGATCGCCAACCGCGCGCGCGAGGTCTTCGCCAAGGCGGAGGAGCTGCTGCGCGAGTGCCACACCGAGGGCATGGTGGCGGCCATCGGCAAGGGGCGCTTCGGTGACGTGAAGCGCGAGGAGACCGGTGGCAAGGGCCTGGACGGCGTGCTGGCGAAGGCGCCGGATTACTTCAATCCGTTCCTGGAAATGCTGGAGGCGTCATGATCCTGGGTACTTTCGTGGCTGTGATGATGGCCGCGGGCGGCAGCGCGGATGCGTTGAGCAGCGTGACGGTGAAGAACATCGCGCTGAAGGCGCCGGCGGCGTGGACGCGCTCCACCGTGGACGGCTCGGAGAAGTTCCTGGCGCCCTCTGGCGACGCGTACTTCATGGTGGACGTGGGCACGGTGCAGACCGCGGGCATGAAGGCGGAGCTGTGCCGCACGAAGATCCTCGCGAACATGGGCGGCACCAGCTGGACGATGCTGAAGGTCGGCGGCCAGCCGGCGGCCACGAAGATGGACACGGACGCGGCGCCGGACGGCAGCGGCAACGTGGACACGGTGACGTACGTGGGGTGCAACGGGAAGACGACGTGGTCGGTGGTCTTCTACATGGAGCAGGGCAAGAAGGACCGTTTCGCCGCGGTGGCCGAGAAGGTGGGCACCAGCGTGTCGTTCACGCCGCCCAAGGGCAAGAAGGGCTAGTTCGATGGTGAAGCCGAGCAAGCAGATCATCCGCCCCTACGGCGACCGTCGCGACGACGGCATGGTGCAGCTGTCGTTCACGCTGCCGGTGCCCCTGTCGGAGAAGGCCAAGGAGGCCGCCGCCCAGTTCACGAAGAAGATGGGCTTCACGGACGTGAAGGTGGCCGCCGCCGAACGCGCGGCGGACCAGTACACGTTCTTCGTCGTCTACGCCCGCTCCAACGTGACGCTGGACTACGCGGAGATCGACGTGCCGGAGGTGGTGGTGCGCAAGATGGGGTTCGACGACCTCAACGCGCTCATCAAGGAGAAGGTGCGCCGGCGCATCGTCGTCTTCGGCGCGTGCACGGGCACGGACACGCACACGGTGGGCATCGACGCCATCCTCAACATGAAGGGCTACGCGGGCGACTACGGCCTGGAGCGCTACCCCGGCTTCGAGGCGTTCAACCTGGGCAGCCAGGTGCCCAACGAGGACCTCATCAAGAAGGCCACCGCGAAGCACGCGGACGCCATCCTGGTGTCCCAGGTCGTCACGCAGCGCGACGTGCACAAGGACAACTCGCGCCAGTTCATCGACGCGGCGAAGGCGGCGGGCATCCACGGCAAGACGCTGCTCCTCCTGGGCGGGCCGCGCGTGGACCACAAGCTGGCGCTGGAGCTGGGCTTCGACGCGGGCTTCGGGCCGGGCACCAAGCCGTCCGACGTGGCGAACTACATCGTGCACGCGGTGATGAAGAAGGAAGGCACGGAGTCCGCGGACTCCCACTACCAGGGGGAACCCTCGTGAGCACTGGCACGAAGGCGGTACTTCGGCTGCGCATGGGCAGCCATGACGCGCACTACGGCGGCAACCTGGTGGACGGGGCGCGGATGCTCGGTCTGTTCGGGGACGTGGCCACGGAGCTGTGCATCCGTTCCGACGGGGACGAGGGCCTGTTCCGCGCCTACGACTCCGTGGAGTTCCTGGCCCCGGTGTACGCGGGGGACTTCATCGAGGCGGAGGGCGAAATCATCAGCGAGGGCAACACGTCGCGGAAGATGCGCTTCGAGGCCCGCAAGGTCATCAAGCCCCGGCCGGACGTGAATGACTCGGCGGCGGACGTGCTGCCGGAGGCGGTGGTGGTGTGCCGCGCTTCGGGCACGTGCGTGGTGCCCAAGGACAAGCAGCGGGTGAAGCGATGAGCAAGCCCATGGTCATCACCGCCGCCCTGGTGGGCGCGGAGACGACGCGCGAGCAGACGCCGTACCTGCCCATCACCGCGGAGGAGATTGCCGAAGACGCGGCGAAGTGCCGCGAGGCTGGCGCGGCGATGGTGCACATCCACGTGCGCACGGCGGAGGGCAAGCCGTCGCAGGACGCGGAGCTGTTCCGCGCGGCCATCCGCGCCATCCGCAAGCGCACGGACGTGCTCGTCCAGGTGTCCACGGGCGGCGCGGTGGGCATGGACGTGGACGAGCGTTGCGGCGGGCTCACGCTCACCGGCGCGGACAAGCCGGACATGGCCACGCTCACCACGGGCACGGTGAACTTCGGGGAAGAGGTCTTCTGGAATCCCCGGCCGCTGGTGCGCGACATCGCGAAGCGCATCAAGAGCATCGGCCTCAAGCCGGAGCTGGAGTGCTTCGACGTCGGGATGATCGACGAGGCGCGCTACCTGGCGAAGGAGGGGCTGGTGGAGCTGCCGGCGCACTTCGACTTCGTGCTGGGCGTGCCGGGCACGCTGCAGGCGCGGCCGGAGGTGCTGGACTTCATGATCGCCGCGCTGCCGGAGGGGAGCTCCTGGACGGTGGCGGGCGTGGGGCGCCAGCAGCTCCCGTTCGTGGAGGAGGCCGCGAAGCGCGGCGGCAACGCGCGCGTGGGCCTGGAGGACAACATCTACCTGTCCAAGGGCGTGCTCGCGAAGGGCAACTTCGAGCTGGTGGCGGAGGCCGCGAAGCGGGCCCGTGCCGCTGGCCGTGAGCTGGCGACCCCCGAGCAGGCCCGGCAGCTGTTGCGCCTGGGCTGAAGAAGCCTGGAGGTGTCACGCGAGGCCCGGGAGCGGATGACGCCCCGGGCCTTCGTGTTTCGTCCCCGCGGCTCACGGCAGGCGCCCGCTCCGTGATGCGCGAACGCGGTGCGGCCTCCGGGCTGCTACGCGGCCCAGGCCCAGCCGACATGGCCGTCCGGGCGCACCAGCAGGCCGCCCACGCCTTCCAGGTCCCCGCGTCCCACGCGGCCCCGTGCGCGCAGCGTCGTCACCTGGGAGTGCCAGCCGGGCTCCCAGCGGGGCAGGGGGCGTGAGTCGTCCTCGCCCAGACCCAGCAGCAACCACCGGCCTGGATGCAGCGCCGCGTAGAGCCGCACGTCCGCGCCGAGCTCCACGTCGCTCAAGCGCCGGCCGCACCACTCGGACAGCAGCGGTGACGGCGTCTGCGGCGCGGGCACGTCCAGCGGCGCGTAGCCCACGTCGAGCGCCCCGATGTTGTCCGCGAGCTGGCGGTTCAGCCGGGGTTCACGGAGCAGGCCGCTCAGCAGCTCGCGCAGGGCCAGCGTCTCCCGCGTGGCGCCCATGAGGGCGGTCTGCGCCAGCGTGTTGTGGATCAGCGCCTCGCCCACGGGACGGCGCTCGCGCGAGTAGCTGTCGAGCAGTGCGTCCGGCGCGCCGTCCTTCACCACCGCCGCGAGCTTCCATCCCAGGTTCATCGCGTCTTGAAGGCCGACGTTGAGCCCCTGGCCTCCCGCTGGAAAGTGGATGTGCGCGGCGTCGCCCGCGAGCAGCACGCGTCCCTCTCGGTAGCGCTCCGCGAGCCGCGTCTCGTTGCCGAAGCGGGACAGCCACTGGGGCTCGCGCATGCCGAAGTCCGAGCCCGCGATGCGCAGCGTGCTCTCCCGCAGCTCCTCCATCGTGACGGGCTCGCGCACCGGCGCCGTCTCCCGGAGTGGATCCGTGACGACGATGCGGTGGACGCCCGGCGACATGGGCACCACCATCACGCCGCCCCGCTCGTTCGAGATGCCGAGCGCGGGCTGGGCCGGCGGCGCACCCAACGTCACGTCGCCCAACATCGCCGTGCGCGTCACGTCCGTCCCCGGGAAGGGGATGCCCGACAGCCTCCGCACCGCGCTCCGGGCCCCGTCCGCGCCCACCACGAAGCGCGCCCGGATGCGGAACGTGCCCGCGTCCGTGGCGCCCTCCAGGTCCACGCCCTCGGCGTCCTGGCGCAGGGCCTCCACCTTGTGGCCGCGCCGCACGGCCACGCCCAGCTCCCGCGCCCGTTCCTCCAGCAGTTCCTCCGTCACCGCCTGCGGGAGGAACAGCGTGTAGGGGAAGCGCGTGTCCAGGACGCTGAAGTCCAGGCGCGTGTCGAGCATCGCGAAGTGGCCGGTGGGCAGCGGCCGTCCCCGTTTCAGGAACCGGTCCTCCAGCCCTCGCAGCGCGAGCACCTCCAGCGAACGCGGATGCAGCGTCAGCGCCCGGGACTCGCGCACGGCCTCCACGCGCCGCTCGAACAGCTCCACCCGGATGCCCGCCAGCGCCAGCTCGCACGCGAGCCACAGCCCGGTGGGACCTCCTCCCACCACCGCCACATCGAGGACCTCCGCCATGACCGACCTCCCGCCCGAAGGCGTCAAACTAACGTTGTTAGGGATCGACTAACGGCGTTAGATTGTCAAGCCAGCGAGGGGCCGCGCGGGCATGCGAATCCAGCGGGAGCAGGTGGTGGCGGCGGCGTGGACGCTGCTGGACGAGCACGGCCTGGAGGGCCTCACGATGCGCGTCCTGGCGAAGGCGCTCTCCATCCAGGCCCCGTCGCTGTACTGGCACTTCCCGGGCAAGCAGGCCCTGCTGGACGCGATGGCGGACACGCTGGTGCGGGACGTGGCGCGGACGCTGACGCCGGAGTCACCGTGGGAGCCCGTGGTGCGCACCGTGGCGGACGAGCTGCGGCGCGCGTTCCTGGCCCACCGGGATGGCGCCCGCGTCTACGCCGGCACCCTCGTGGTGTCCGAGCACACGCTGCGCGTCTCCGACACGGTCATCGGCGCGCTGACGCGGGCGGGGTTCGACTCGCGGGCGGCGGGCTGGGCGGCCTTCACCGTGCTCGACTACGTGCTGGGCTTCACCATCGAGGAGCAGGGCTTCACCGCGCAGGACGCCGAAGCGAAGGAGCGGGAAGGGGCGCTGCGTCAGCTTGCCTCGGCGCGCTATCCGCACGCGGCGGGCGCGGTGGACGCCATCCTGGACCGCGACTTCGATCGCCGGTTCGCGTTCGGGATGGACCTGCTCGTCGCGGGCCTCCGCGCGCGGCTGTCCACGCCGTAGCGCGGCGCTGTCAGGAGTCCGGCGCGGATTTCGTCCCGCTGCCCGGCACGCAGCGCACCTGGCGACACCGCTCCTTCGTCCCGGCTGTCCGCGCAGGACGGCTCGGGCATCATGCCGCGCATTCCTCCCGCTCTGACGGGAGCCCACGAGGAGTCGCGAAGCGATGGACACGGGACTGCAGGGCAAGGGCGTGCTGGTGACGGGCGGCGCGGGCGGCATCGGCTCCGCGCTGGTGCGGGCGTTCGCGGGCGAGGGCGCGAAGGTGGCGGTGCACTACCACCGCAGTCAGGAGAAGGCGGCGGCGCTCGCGCGCGAGGTGGGCGGCGCGGCCGTGCGCGCGGACCTCACGGTGGAGGCGGACGTGGACGCGCTGGTGCCCCAGGCGGTGAAGGACCTGGGCCGGCTGGACGTGCTGGTGTGCAACACCGGCGTGTATCCCGCGCCCGACGAGCCGCTGTGGAAGATGTCCCTGGAGCGCTGGCGCCGCACGCTGGCGCAGAACCTGGACAGCGTGTTCCTGAGCTGCCGCGCGTTCCTGCGCCACGTGGAGACGACGGGCACGGGCACCATCGTCATCATCAGCTCCACGGCGGGCCTCTTCGGTGAGGCGGGCCACACGGACTACGCGGCGGCGAAGGGCGCGCTGGCGGCGGGCTTCGTGAAGAGCCTGAAGAACGAGCTGCACCGCATCGCGCCCATGGGCCGCGTCAACGTGGTGTGCCCGGGCTGGACGGAAGTGGACCGCAACCGCGACAAGCTGACGGACCCGAAGTTCCTCGGCCGCGTCACGCGGACGATGCCGCTGCGCAAGGTGGGACAGCCGGAGGACGTGGCGCGCGTCGTGGTGACGCTCGCGTCGGATCGCATCTCAGGCCACGTGACGGGCGAGGTCGTCACCGTGGCCGGGGGCATGGAAGGAAGGGTGCTGCATGAAGACTGACCTGGACGTGCGGACGTACAACCGCGAGGCGTGGAACGGCGAGGTGGGGCGGGGCAACAAGTGGACGTTGCCGGTGTCCCCGGAGGTCATCGACGCCGCGCGACGGGGTGACTGGAGCGTGGTGCTCACCCCGACGAAGCCCGTGCCGCGCGCGTGGTTCGGGGACCTGAAGGGCAAGGACGTGCTGGGCCTGGCGAGCGCGGGTGGCCAGCAGTGCCCGGTGCTCGCGGCGGCGGGCGCGAACGTCACCGTGTTCGACAACTCGCCCGCGCAGCTGGGGCAGGACCGCAAGGTGGCCGAGCGCGAGGGGCTCACGCTCCAGTACGTGGAGGGCGACATGCGGGACCTGTCCGCCTTCGCCGACGGGAGCTTCGACCTCATCTTCCACCCGTGCTCCAACTGCTTCGCGCCGGAGATCCTCCCGGTGTGGCGCGAGGCCTTCCGCGTGCTGCGCCCGGGCGGCGTGCTCCTGTCGGGCATCTGCAACCCGGTGCGCTACCTCTTCGACCCGGCGGAGGAGGAGAAGGGCGTGATGCGGCTCAAGTACACGATGCCGTACTCGGACTTCACCAGCCTCACGGACGAGGAGCGCCGCCGCTACACCGATAAGGGCGAGCCCATGGTCGTGGGCCATTCGCTGGAGGACCAGCTGGGCGGACAGCTGGAGGCGGGCTTCGTGCTCACGAACCTGTTCGAGGACAATTACGAGGGAGGGACGGACCTGCTCTCCACGTTCCTGCCCACCTTCATGGCCACCCGTGCGCTGAAGCCCGTATCGCGTTCGTGACGCAGAAGGGCGTTGCACCTGGCCGCCTTGAACGTCTACAGGAGGGCTGTCCGGGTCCTCCCGGACATCCCCCCATTCGTAGGAGTCGTCCATGAAGGTGTCGCTGCGTCTTTCCGCGGTCGTGTTGCTGGGTGTTTCGCTGCTGGGCCTGGGCTGTGAGGGTGCGGACTCGAGGGATACGCTGAGCGCCATCGAGGCGGGCGCCGAGGTGAAGGTGGAGCCCGCGCTGGCGGAGGTGAAGCAGGGCGCCGTGGGCGACACGCTGATGCGCTGCACGCAGCCGCAGGATGGCAGCTACCTGGAGGTGGTGCAGACGGCCACGGGCTACGAGGCGGCCACGGTGGTGGAGGCCTATGACCCCTGGGACTGCCGCTGCACGTATGAGAAGCGCACGGTGCTGGGGCAGTACACGCAGTGCCGCCGCTCCACGGTGGATCCGCGCATCATGAACTGCTACCGCGTCGAGCCCACCGGCTCGATTGGCAAGGTGGTGCTGTCCACCACGCGCGTGCAGCGCACGCAGATGGTCATCGGCGGCACGCAGACGGTGTCGTACACGGACCTGAGCATCGCGGCCATCAACCAGGACCCGGGCCACACGCCGCGCCAGGACTTCACCTACAGCCTGGCGGACTGCCAGTAGCCGGCGCTTTTCCGGAGGTGATTTAACCTTCGGCGGGCTCCGGGGTTTTGAGTGTCAGAGCGCGACGGGAAGCAGGCTGCACGGCTGCTCCCGGAGCGTTTTGACCTGAACCCGGAGTCCACACACCATGTCGCTCAAGTTCATGCTTCGCGGTACCGCCGTCGCCACGCTGCTCCTCGCCGTTCCCGTGCTCGCCCAGACGGCCGCGCCGTCCGACTCCAACGCCAGGGCCGGCCAGTGCGAGGGACGCCGGGGCAAGCACGGCGGCGGGGGCCACAAGTTCGGCCGCATGGAGCACCGGCTGGACAAGCAGGTCGCCGAAGGGCGCCTGACGCAGGCCCAGGCCGACGGGTTCAAGGCGGAGGCGAAGCAGCTGCACGAGGAGATGAAGGCCGCGCGCGCCTCCAGCAACGGCCAGGTCGACGAGGCCCAGCGCGCGCAGTTCAAGGAGCGCCGCAAGGCGCTGAAGGAGAAGATCAAGGCCGCGCTGGCGCCCACGCAGCAGGGCGCCTGAGGTCCCGCCGTGAGTGGGGGACGTGACGTGAGGGCCCCGGTCGGCACAGACTGACCGGGCCCCTACGTCCGCGGGAGTCCCCATGCTTCGCAGTCTGCTCGTCGCCCTTGTCGCACTGACCGCTGGCTGCCGCGCGCACTCCACCGCGACGCCGGCCGCGCAGACACAAGCGGCCCCGGTGGACGCGCCGGATGCGCCGGAGTCATTGGGGGTGCTGGTGGCGGACGGGGAGCTCCAGCGCGTGCAGAAGCGCGCGCAGTACATCGTCGAATCGGAGAAGGGCGCCATCAGCGCCACGGACCTGCTGCTCGCGCGTCCGGACCTGGACCGCTCGCGGATGAACTGGTTCTTCACCGTGCCGCGCGGCAACGCCTGGTACTCCGTCTTTGGCCGCTTCAATCCGCAGGACGTGTTCGTTCCCGCGTACGCGTATCGCGCGCCCATCGAGTTCTCCGGCGAGATGGAGGACTTCCCCGTCGAGTCCCTGCCCGAAGGCATGGACGCCCTGGCCCGCGCCGTGAGCACCGCCTGCGAGCGCGTCTTCCAGGTGCACGGCCGCAAGCAGCTCAACCCCGTCGTGGTGGAGGAGGACGACGGCATCACCGTCTACGTGCTCCAGGGCTTCGACGACTCGAACCTGTACCTGCTGGGCGGCGACTTCCGCTTCAAGTTCAGCAAGGACGGCCGCCAGAAGCTCCAGGAGCTGCCCCTGCACCAGGGGCTCATCCCCGTGTCCGTCGCGCCGGACGCGGACGGCGAGCGGCCCCAGTTCTCCGCGCACGCGCACGTGCTCTTCGCGGGGCCGCTGGAGACGGAGCTGGCGCTGGTGATGCTCTATCCCGCGCTGGGCGGCCTCTTCGTGGGCGGGGGGGACCAGGACCGCGTCTACGCGCTGTCTCCGGATGGCACCATCCGCGAGGTGCGCCTGAGCCGCGAGGAGGTCCTGCGCGAGCTGCGGCCGGACGGCACCTTCGCACCGCCCGAGGAGCTGAACGTCACACCGGAGCCCGGCGCGGACGTGGTGCTCTGAACAGCTCCTGGCCTCGCAGTGTTGAGCTTCGTTCAGGACCTTCCCGGTGGCCCGTCATGGCCAGCGGGCGGGGTGCTTGAGTTCGCGCCCTCACGACAGGAGGACGCGGATGGCCTTGCAGAACGACTACCAGGACGTGCTGGACGTGGCGAAGAACGTGGGCGCGAAGATCGAGACGCGCGAGGAGAACGGCAAGCTCGTCATCAAGGGCACCGTCGACCACGCCTTCGACCGCGATCGCATGTGGGATCAGATCAAGGCGAAGCACCCGAAGTGGAACGACGAAATCATGGTCATGCTCGACGTGACCCACGCGGAGCCCTACGGCGTCCACACCGTGAAGTCCGGCGACACGCTCAGCAAGCTCGCCAAGGACATCTACGGGGACATGAAGCTGTACACGAAGATCTTCGAGGCCAACAAGGATCAGCTCAAGGACCCGGACCACATCAAGGTGGGCCAGGTCCTCAAGCTGCCGCCGAAGACCATCGCCAACCGCGCCTGAGTCGCGGCGCTGCCGGTGGACCGCTGCCTCGCGGCCCACCGGTGCGGTGACTCACGGGCAGTACGGGCACTCCACCGTCGCCTCGAGCGAGTCGTAGACGAGGCAGTTCTGGTCCGCGGCGTTGTCGTTCTTCTGCTGGCAGCGGTAGTTCCACACGGAAGCGCACTGCGTGTAGACCTGCGCGTCGCCAGTGGGCCCCTGGTAGGTGGACGTGCAGGTGCCGCCCGAGCTGCCTCCCGACACGGTGCAGGTGTTGGGGTCGGTGTTGCTCGTGCACTTCATGCCGGAGCAGTTGGTGCCGCTGCCCATCCACTTGCCCGAACAGCCGGCCCCGTTGGTGCGCTGCTCACAGAGCACGCGGTTCAGGTTCCCGTCGTAGTAGGCGCACGCCCCGCTGCCGCCGCCACCACCCC
>NZ_RAVY01000175.1:0-20145 GCF_003611625.1 Corallococcus sp. CA054B | reverse complement strand
CTTCCAGAAAGCCCCCCATGAACACCCCCGACACCGCCGCCGCTCCGACGTCCAGCGCCACTCCATCCCGCCGAGCCCCGGTCTGGATTGCCTTCGCGGGAGCAGGCCTGCTGGGCACCGGAGTGCTGCTCTACGCGCTGGCCCCCACGGACTCCGTCGCGGAGAGCGAGACGGCCATCAGCGGCCCCACCGTGAAGGGCGAGACGGTGCACCTGCCGGACGACGCGCCGCAATGGCACTACGTGCAGCTCGCCGTGGCCACCGAGGGCAGCGCCCTCACGCCGCTCCCCTCCCCCGCGCGAGTGCAGTTCGACGAGGCGCGCACCGCGTCCGTGGGGGCCCCGCTCGCGGGCCGGGTGGAAGAAGTCCGCGTGCGCCCCGGCGACCGGGTGAAGCAGGGTGACGACCTCTTCAGCGTGCGCTCCGGCGCCTTCGCGGAGCTCTTGCGGGAACAGCGCGGCGCCGAAGCCGAGCTCACGGAGAAGCGCCGCAACGCGGACCGCCTCAAGGAGCTGGTGGCCCTGCGAGCCGCCCCGGAGAAGGAGCTCCTCGCCGCGCAGACGGAGCTGCGTCAGGCCGAGCTCTCCCTGGAGGCCGCCAAGGCGAAGCAAGGCAGCCTCCGAGTGTCCTCCCGAGGCGAGAACCTCTTCTGGGTGACGGCGCCGCGCTCCGGCACGGTGGTGGACCTGGACCTGGTGGCCAGCCAGGAGGTGACGCCGGACCGGGACAAGCCGCTCGTGCGTCTCTCCGACCTGGATCAAGTGATGGTGGTCGCCGACCTCCAGGAGGCGGACGCGCTGGACATGTCCCCAGGCCAGGACGTCACGGTCACCACGCGAGACGGCATCGTCCGCGCCGGCAAGGTGGACCGGGTCTCCGAAGTGGTGGATCCGCTGCGGCACACCGTGGAGGTGCGCGTGCGCGTCCCCAACAACGACCGCCGCTTCCGCCCCAACGCTTTCGTGGAGGTGACGCCCACGGCGCCCGAAGGCGTCAAGCGCGTGCGGGTCCCGGACAGCGCGGTGGTGACGGACGGAGCGCGCTCGGTGGTCTTCGTCGCCCGTGACTCGAACCGCCTGGAGCGCGTCGCCGTGACGCCGGGCCGCCGCCGCGACGGAGAGGTGGAGCTGCGCGGAGGCCTCGCCTCTGGAGACCGGTTCGTCGCCCGGGGCGCGCTGCTCCTGGAGAACCAGATCGAGCTGGCGGACTGAAGCCCCCACGACGGAACGAAAGACGCCATGTTCGAAAAGCTCGTCGACTTCAGTCTGAAGAACCGCGCGGCGGTGGTGTTCCTCACGCTGCTCACCGCCATCTGGGGGTACTTCTGCTTCCGCGACCTCACCGTGGAAGCCTTCCCGGATCCCACGGACACCCAGGTCAACGTCATCACCCTCTACCCGGGCCAGCCGTCCGAAGAGGTGGAGCGCCAGATTGGCCTCCCGCTGGAGCGGGCCCTCAACGGCATCCCGGGCCTGACGCGCCTGCGCAACCTCTCCATGTTCGGCCTGTCGTTCGTGACGCTGAGCTTCAACGACAACACCGACGTGCTCTTCGCCCGGGCCCAGGTGCTGGAGCGCCTGCGCGACGCGGAGCTGCCCGAAGGCCTCACGTCCTCCCTGGGCCCGCTGGCCACGCCCATCGGGGAGATCTACCGCTACACCCTGAAGGGCGCGAAGGGCGACCCCATGAAGCTGCGCACCCTCCAGGACTGGGTGGTGCGGCCGGGCCTCTTGCGGGTGGACGGCGTCGCGGACGTCGTCAGCTACGGAGGCCTCCTCAAGGAGATCCACATCCAGCCAGACCCCGCGAGGCTCGCGGCGTTCGGCCTCACGCTGGACGACGTGGAAGACGCGCTGAAGGACGGCTCGGAGAACGCGAGCGGCGGCGTGCTGGAGCGAGGCTCCGAGCAGTTCGTCATCCGCAGCGAGGGCCTCTTCCGCTCGCTGGAAGACATCCGCGACGTGCGGGTGGCCACGCACGAAGGCACGCCCGTGTTCCTCAAGGACGTGGCGGACGTGAACGAGGGCTGGTCCCCCCGCCAGGGCGTGGTCAGCCGGGACGGCGACGGTGACGTGGTGCAGGGCATCGTGCTGATGCGCCGGGGAGAAAACCCCTCCGTGGTGCTCTCCCGCGTGCGTGACGCGGTGACCGCGGTGAACGGCCACCTCCAGGCGGACGACGCACAGATTGATCCGTTCTACGACCGCACGGACCTGGTGAACACGACGTTGCGCACGGTGGGCCACAACCTGCTGGAGGGCGCGCTGCTCGTCACGCTGGTCCTCTTCATCTTCCTCCTGGACCTGCGGGCCGCCATCGTCGTGGGCGTCCTGATTCCCCTCTCCCTGCTGGCGTCGTTCATCTACCTGAAGATGCGCGGCATGTCGGCGAACCTGCTGTCCATGGGCGCGGTGGACTTCGGCGTCATCGTGGACGGAGGCGTGGTCATCATCGAGAGCATCCTGGCGCGCATGTCCGGCCACCAGTTCGAGGGAGAAACCCCGCTCGAACGCATCCAACGCGCGACGAAGGCGGTGGTGCGCCCCACGGTGTTCTCGCTGCTCATCATCATCGCGGCGTACCTGCCCATCTTCATGTTGCAGCGGGTGGAGGGCCGCATCTTCGCGCCCATGGCGAACACGGTGGTGGCGGCGCTCCTGGGCGCGCTCGTCTTCTCCGTCACGCTCATCCCGGTGCTGGCGTCGTTCGTCTACCGCAAGCCGGTGAAGCACAAGGAATCACCGGTGCTGCGAGCGGCGGACAAGGCCTACGGCCCCGTGCTGACCTGGAGCCTCAAGCACCCGGCCACCGTGGTCGTGGTGTGCACGGCGGGCCTGCTCTTCGCGGGAGCGCTCGTCCCGCGCATGGGCAGCGAGTTCCTCCCGGCGCTCAACGAAGGCAGCCTCTACCTGACCTTCACCATGCCCTCGAACATCTCCCTGTCGGAGGGCCGCAAGCTGGTGCCGCGAATCGAAGGCCTGCTGCGCCAGGCCCCCCAGGTGGACGGAGTGCTCAGCCAGCTGGGCCGCCCGGAGGACGGCACCGACGCGAAGCTCACCAACAACCTGGAGTTCTTCGTGAAGCTCAAGCCACCCGCCGAGTGGCCCAAGAGCACGCCCAAGCTGGACGACGTGCTGGAGGTCCTCCAGCGCTCCGTGTCGGAAGTCCCGGGCATGGAGGTGAGCTTCAGCCAGCCCATCGGTGACAACGTGAACGAGAGCATCAGCGGCCAGCAGGGCCAGCTCGCGGTGAAGCTCTTCGGCGACGACCTCCAGGTGCTCCAGGAGTATTCGCAGAAGGTGAAGCGCACGCTGTCGAAGGTGGACGGCGTCGCGGACCTGGGCATCGTGAAGAGCGGTGAGGTGCCCAGCATCCAGGTGACCCCGGACCGGGTGGCGCTGGCCCGCCACGGCATGTCGCTGGGCGACTTCCAGCACGTCTTCCAGACGGCGGTGGGAGGCCGGCCGCTCAGCGAGTTCTGGGAGGGCGAGCGCCGCTTCGACGTGGTGATGCGCCTGCCCATGTCCAGCCGGGACGACGTGGAGAAGATCTCCCGCCTGCGCGTGCCCGTGGAGGGCGGCGTGCTCGTGCCGCTGAGCGAGCTGGCCAAGGTGCAGACAGGCTTCGGCCGGGCCTCCATCAACCGCGAGAACGGCCGGCGCTACATCGGCGTGCGCATGAACGTGCGAGGCCGGGACCTGGGCTCCTTCGTGAAGGACGCGCAGGCGCTGGTGGAGAAGGAAGCCGCGCCCCCCGCGGGAATCAGCGTCGAATGGGGCGGCGAGTTCGAGAGCAAGGAGCGCGCGATGGACCGGCTCCTCACCGTGCTGCCGGTGGCGCTGGTGCTCACGCTGCTCTTGCTCTTCAAGGCGTTCAACTCCTTCGGACGCGCGGTGGTGACGCTGCTCAACGTGCCCTTCGCGCTCATGGGAGGCGTGTTCGGCCTGTACTGGGCGGGCATGCCGCTGAGCGTGGCGGCGGCGGTGGGCTTCATCGCGCTCATCGGACAGGCGGCACTCAACGGCGTGCTGGTGATGAGCGCCATCGCGGAGCGGAGGGAGGCCGGAGAATCACTGGACGACGCCATCCTCCACGGCAGCCGCGAACGTCTGCGCCCGGTGTTGATGACCGCCGCGCTGGCGGCCCTGGGCCTGGTGCCGGCATGCCTGAGCAACGGCATCGGCTCGGAGATGCAGAAACCCCTGGCCATCGTCATCGTGTCCGGAACCATCTCCGCGTGCGCGCTGACGCTGGTGCTCCTGCCGGTGCTCTTCCGCATCTTCGCCCGCTTCACGGAGCAGGTCGTGGACCGGATGCCCGCGCAGCTGTTGCGCGTGGTGCCCGGAGCGAAGAATCTCCGCAAGGCAGGCTGATGGAAGTTCACGGAGTCCCATGGCGACCTGGATGCGTGGAGTTTGCGAAACGAATGGCATCAACCTCCACTACCTCCGGACCGGAGGCGCCTCCCCTCCCGTCGTGCTGCTCCATGGATTGATTGGAAGCGGAGCCTGCTGGACGCCCGTGGCGCGCGTGCTCGAAGGTGAATTCGATGTCGTCATGCCTGACGCCAGAGGGCACGGCGATTCGAGCACGCCGCCCCACGGCTACGGGTACGACGACCACGCAAGCGACGTCGTGGGCCTCATCCGAGGCCTGGAGCTCTCGCGTCCGGTCGTGATGGGGCACTCGATGGGCGGCATGACCGCCGCGGTGGTGGCGAGTCGAGGGACTCACCTCCGCGGCGTCGTCCTGGTGGACCCGACGTTCTTGAGCCCCGAGCGCCAACGCGAGGTGCACGCCAGCGACGTCGCCGAACAACACCGCCGGGCCCTCGGCTTGAGCAAGTCCGAACTCGTGGCACAGGCCCTGGCCCGGCAGCCGCATCGCTCGCCCGAGCTCATCGAGCTTCTCGCCGAGGCGAGGCTCAAGACCCACCTGGAACCCTTCAACGTCCTCACGCCGCCCAACCCCGACTATCGCGACGTGTTGAGCGCGATTGACGTCCCGGTCCTCCTCGTCATCGGGGACAGCCCCGTCGTCACGCTCGAGATGGCCATGGAGCTGCGGAGCCTCAACCCACGCGTGCGAATCGAACAGGTAAAGGACGCCGGCCACGGCCTCCCGTATGACCAACCCGAGCGCCTGGCGGAGGGGGTCGCGTCGTTCCTGCGTGAGCTGGCCTGACGCTACCTTCGCGGCTCATACCGCAGGGCCACCGCCCCCGAGGCGAGCTCCTGCCGGCCCACGAGCTTCAGGTCGACGTACTTCGAGAGCCCCGCGAACAACGTCGGCCCGTGGCCCGCGATCCGGGGATGCACCACGAACTCGTACTCGTCGATCAATCCAAGCTCCGCCAACGCCAGCGGGAGCTTCACGCCTCCCACGTACAGGCCCTTCCCCGGCTGACTCTTGAGCTGTTGAACCGCCTTCCCCAGCTCCCCACGCACGAGCTCCGCGTTCCAATCGACCCGGTCCAGGGTGCTGGACACGACGTACTTCTTCGCCGCGTTGATCATCTGGACGAAGGGGTCCGTCAAATCAGGCCCTTCTTTCGCCCCTGCCCGCGGCCGGAACGCGGCCTCCATCATTTCGTAAGTGACCCGGCCAAAGAGGAGGGCATCAGCACGCCCGAGGATCTCGGCCGTGTGACGATGCAAGCCCTCGTCCGCGGGACACGCACGATGATCACAGCACCCGTCCAACGTGACGTTGATGGAATACCGAAGAGGTCGCATTCCATGAGCGTACCGTCGGCCCACGGGCATCGTCACTCACCCGGCGATGAAGTCCTTCAAGTCATCGGGAAGCGGCGACGCGAAGGTGACGGTCTCCCCGGTCCCCGGATGCGGGAACGTGATGCGCTCCGCATGAAGCGCATGGCGCGGCAATCGCAGCCGGGCCCACGCCTCCGGCTCCAGCGAGTGCTTGCTGAACCGGTCGAAGTAACCCGGGTCCGGCCCGTACATCTTGTCGCCCACCAGAGGGAAACCCGCCTCGCGCAGGTGGACGCGGATCTGATGCTGCCGCCCCGTCTCCGGAAAGCAGCGCAGCAGCGCGAACGGCGCGTCGCCGTGCACGAAGCGCTGAAGCACCTGGAAGCGGGTCCGGCTGGGCTTGCCCACCACCGGGTCGATGCGCACGGCGATGCGGATCAGGTCCGTGCCCTCCGCGATGGGCGCATCCACGACGAAGGTGTCCTCGGAGGGCTGGCCCTCGCACAGCGCCAGGTACTCCTTGTGCACATCGCGTGACAGGAACAGTCCGCCCAGCACACGGCAGGACTCAGTGGTGCGGCCACACACCACCAGCCCGCTCGTCTCGCGGTCCAGCCGGTGCGCGGGCTCCGCGAAGCGCTCGCCGAAACGCTCGCGCAGCAGCGTCACCAGCGTGCCCTTGTGGTAGCGCGCGGTGGGGTGGATGGGCAGCCCCGCCGGCTTGTCCAGCACCAGCAGCCAGTCATCGGAGAAGACGACGGGCAGCTCCGTGGGCGTCACGGGCTCCTGGCTCGCGGGACGGCGGATGCGGAAGGTGAGCCCCGGGTACACGGGCGTGGAGGGCTTGAGCCGGTACTCGTCGCAGAGGACGCCGCGCAGGATGATGCCGCGCACGCGCTCCAGGTCCATGCGGCGGATCTTCTCGCAGAGGTACCGGTCCAGCCGCCACCCCGCGTAGTTCGGCTCCACGACGAACGGGATGTCGACGTAGCCGTCGGGCACGGCCGGAGCGCTCTCGGAGTCTTCACGCATGGCGGACCCGACGCTCTACCACGCTTTGAAACACGAAGGCCGCCTGAGCCCCCGCGCACGAAGACGCGAGCACCCGGCGGCCTGATTGCTTCACGAAACGCGTCGGCTCACCCGAAGGCGCGCTTCGTCTCCACGCCCAGGAAGCGCGCGTACAGGTCCGCGATGCGCTCGCCCGTGCGGCCGTCCCACAGCTCCGGCACGCGGCCCTTCTTGAAGTCGCCGGACAGCACGCGGTTCGCGGCCTCGCGGATGCGCGCGGGGTCGGTGCCCACCACCTCGTTGGAGCCGACCTCCACGGTGATGGGGCGCTCGGTCTGCTCGCGCATGGTGAGGCACGGCACGTTCAGCGCGGTGGTCTCCTCCTGCAAGCCGCCCGAGTCCGTCATCACCAGCTTCGCCTGCGACGTGACGGACAGGAACTCCAGGTAGCCCATGGGGTCCACCAGCTTGAGCCCCGGCGTCTGCTCCAGCTTGGGGCCCAGACCCTGCTCGGCGATCATCTTGCGCGTGCGCGGGTGCACCGGGAACACGACGGGCAGTTCCTTCGCCACGTCCATCAGCACGCCCAGGAGGCCCGCCAGCAGCTTCGGGTTGTCCACGTTGGACGGACGGTGCAGCGTCGCCACCACGTAGCCCTTGGGCGTCAGGCCCAGGGTCTTCAGCGTGGGCAACTGGTCGGCCTTCTCCTTGGACGACAGGAGCGAGTCGATCATCACGTTGCCCACCAGGTGGATGTGCTTCGGGTCGATGCCCTCCTTCAAAAGATTCGCGTCCGCGTCGCGCGACGGCGTAAGCAGCAGGTCGGAGAGCCGGTCGGTGACGACGCGGTTGATCTCCTCCGGCTGGTGCCGCTCGAAGCTGCGCAGGCCCGCTTCCACGTGGGACAGCGGAATCGCCAGCTTGGACGTGACGAGCGCCGCGGCGATGGTGCTGTTCACGTCGCCCACCACGGAGACCAGGTCCGGCTTCTCCGCCAGGAAGACCTTCTCCATCTCCACCATCATCTTCGCCGTCTGCTCGGCATGGCTGCCGGAGCCGATGCCCAGGTGGATTTCGGGCGGAGGCAGGCCCAGGTCCGCGAAGAAGACGTCGCTCATCTTCGCGTCGTAGTGCTGGCCGGTGTGGATGACGAGCTGCCGCAGGGACGTACGCGCGGAGATGGCCCGGTGAATGGGTGCCACCTTCATGAAATTGGGACGCGCGCCAACGATGTGGATGACCTTCTTCATGTCGCCCTGGAAGCTAGGCATGGCGCCAGTTCTGGCCAGTGGTGGGAGCCAATCAGCCCCTCCCCAAGCGCGGCGGGACGTCCTGAATCTGATAGATGCCGCCCCATGCCCGCCTCCCGCACCGTGGCCGTCATCCCCGCCCGCCATGCCAGCACCCGCTTCCCCGGCAAGCCGCTCGCCCTCATCGCCGGCCGTCCGATGATCGAACACGTCTGGCGCCGCTGTCAGGAAGCCCGCGCCTTCGACGAGGTGTGGGTGGCCACGGACGACACGCGGATCCGCGACGTCGTGGAGGGCTTCGGAGGCAAGGCGGTGATGACCAGCCCCGCCTGCCCCACCGGCACGGACCGCATCGCGGAGGTCGCCCGCGCCCGCCCGGACGTGGAGGTGTGGGTGAACGTGCAGGGGGATGAGCCGCTCGTGGACCCCGCTGCCCTCAAGGTGCTCGCGGACCTCTTCCAGGACGAAAGCGTGCGCATGGGCACCCTGGTGCGTCCCCTGGAAACGGAGGAGGTGGACAACCCCAACGTGGTGAAGGCCGTGCTCGCCCTCAACGGCGACGCGCTCTACTTCAGCCGCGCCGCGGTGCCGCACGCCCGCGACCCCGGCGCACCCGTGCGCCGCTGGGCCCACCTGGGCCTCTATGGCTACCGGCGGGACACGCTGCTCCAGCTCGCTTCCTTCAGCCCCACCCCGCTGGAGGAGACGGAGAAGCTGGAGCAGCTGCGCGCCCTGGAGAACGGCCTGCGCATCCGCTGCGCCAGCGTGAACTGGCGCACCGTGGCGGTGGACGTGCCGGAGGACGTGGCCCGGGTCGAAGCCGTGATGCGCGAGCACGCCGCCGTCAGATGACCGGCAGCTCGTCCGGCTCGTCGCCCTTCGGGAAGGCCGCGTCGATTTGCTGGAGCTCCTCCTTCGTGAGCTTCAGCGAGGCGGCGCTCGCGTTGTCGCGCACGTGCGCCGCGTTGCTCGCCTTGGGGATGGCGAACACCGACGGCCGGCGCACCAGGAACTGGAGCGCCACCTGGAAGGGCGTCACGCCATGCGCCTTCGCGATGGACGCCAGCACCTTGCCGCCCGCGCTGCTTGGTGACGGGAACTGCCCGTTGCCGAAGGGGCTGTAGGCCACCACCGCCACGCCCTGCGCCTCGCACCACGGGATGACCGCGTGCTCGATGGCGCGCTCCTCCAGGTGATACAGCACCTGGTTGCACGCGATGCGCCCCTTGCCCGCGAGCGCCAGCACCTCCTCCAGGTCCTCCACCCCGAAGTTGCTCACACCCCAGGAGCGGATCTTCCCGGCCGCCACCAGCTCCTCGAAGGCCTCCACCGTGCCCTCCAGCGGGTGCGAACCGGGCCAGTGCAGCAGGTAGCAGTCCAGCCTGTCCGTGCGCAGCCGCTTCAGGGTGCGCTCACAGGCGGCCACCGCGCCCCTCCGCGTCGCGTTGGACGGCATCACCTTGGAGACGAGGTACACCTCCTCGCGCCGGCCCTCGATGGCCTTCGAGACCAGCTCCTCCTCCACCCTTCCCTGTCCGTAGAGCTCCGCGGTGTCCAGGTGCGTGAGCCCCAGGTCCAGTCCGGCGCGCAGGGCCCGGATGGCGGCTTCCGCGTCGTCGTCCTCCATCTGCCAGGTGCCCTGTCCGATGACGGGCACGGCCACTCCGGTGTTGCCAAAGACGCGCTTCTCCATTGGCCCCTCCTCGCGTGGAACGTGTCTTGGAATACCACCCAGGCCTCCCGCCTGCATCCCGGCCCTGCGGACGCCGTCCGGGCTGCACGCCCCGCGACAGTCCGGTAGGCTCCACCGGTGCCTTCCTCCGTCACCACTCCGACACCGCACCTCTCCTCCGGGGTCACCGCGCGCCGCCTGCTGGCGCTCGCCCGCCCCGAGCTGGGCACGCTGCTCGTCGCCACCGTCTTCCTGTTCATCAGCAGCGGCGCCAGCCTGGTCTACCCCCAGGGCGTCCGCATCCTCATCGACGAGGCGCTCAACGCGAAGAACCGCGGCCTCATCGACAAGGCCGCGCTCGTCATGCTGGCCGTCTTCCTGGTCCAGGGCGTGGCCACCGCCGTGCGCTTCTACCTCTTCACCAACGCCGGCGAGCGCGTGGTCATGCGCCTGCGCCAGGACTTCTTCCGGCGCCTCATGGACCAGGAGGTGGCCTTCTTCGACACGCGCCGCACCGGAGAGCTCACCAGCCGGCTCGCCTCCGACACCACCGTGCTCCAGAACACGGTGAGCGCGAACATCTCCCAGGGGCTGCGCAACGCCGTGCAGGCCCTGGGCGGCATCGTGCTGCTCTTCTACACCTCGCCCTCGCTCACCTTCCTCATGCTCGCCATCGTGCCCGTCGTCGCCGTGGGCGGCATGGTCTACGGCCGGCGCGTGCGCGGGCTGTCGCGCAACGTGCAGGACGCGCTCGCCAAGGCCAGCGAGGTCGCCGAGGAGAGCCTCTCCGGCATGCGCACCGTGCGCTCCTTCGCGGCGGAACCGTCGGAGGTGGCGCGCTACGGCAACGCCGTGAAGAACGCCTACGAGGTCGCCCGCAACCGCGCGCGCCAGTCCGCCGCCTTCATGGGAGGCGCCTCCAGCGCGGGCTACATCGCCGCGGTGGTGGTGTTCTGGTACGGCGGCCGGCTGGTGGTGGACGGCGAGCTCTCCGTGGGCGCCCTCACCTCGTTCCTCATCTACACGATGCTCGTGGCCGTCTCCCTGGGCTCCCTGGCGGACCTCTGGGCGGACTTCATGCGCGCCTCCGGCGCCGCCGAGCGCGTCTTCGAACTGATGGACCGCGCGCCCGCCATCCCCTCCAACGAGGGCGAGCGCCCCGCCACCGTCGAGGGCCGCGTGGAGCTGCGCGACGTGCACTTCGCCTACCCCACGCGCCCGGACGTGGCGGTGCTCCAGGGCATCGACCTCACCGTCAACGCTGGCGAGGTCGTCGCCGTGGTGGGCTCCTCCGGCGCCGGCAAGTCCACCCTCGCCGCCCTCCTGTCGCGCTTCTATGATCCGCTCCAGGGCGAGCTGCGCCTGGACGGCCGCCCCCTGAAGTCCCTGGACCCCAGCTGGCTGCGGGGCCACGTGGGCATGGTCGCCCAGGAGCCCCTGCTCTTCTCCTGCTCCATCGCGGACAACATCCGCTACGGCCGCCCGGACGCCACCGACGCGCAAGTGGAAGCCGCCGCGAAGGCCGCGAACGCGCACGACTTCATCCAGCGCTTCCCGGACGGCTACCGCACGGAGGTGGGCGAGCGCGGCGTGCAGCTGTCCGGCGGCCAGAAGCAGCGCGTGGCCATCGCGCGGGCCGTGCTCAAGGACCCGCGCATCCTCATCCTGGACGAAGCCACCTCCGCCCTGGATTCGGAGAGCGAGCACCTGGTGAAGGACGCCCTGGACCGGCTGATGCAGGGCCGCACCACGCTCATCATCGCCCACCGCCTGTCCACCGTGGCCAACGCCCAGCGCGTGCTGGTGATGGAGCACGGCCGCGTGGTGCAGAGCGGCACCCACTCCACCCTCATGACGCAGGACGGCTTGTACCGCCGGCTCGTGGAGCGCCAGGTCGTCGCAGCCTGAACGCTCGTTCCCCGGACGGGCTCCTCCCACCTCCCGCTCTTCGTGGCGGGAAAAGGGGGCGCGCATTATCTCTGCTGCCGCAAGAAAGGAGGTGATGCCTTGAACGACAGCAAGATCAAGGCGTCCACCTCCGTCGCGGTGGCCTGCTAACGCGGGTTGTCCCCGGCGGAAGTGACGCCTGCGGTAACGAGTCGCCCCCGCCTTTGCCGGCGGGGGCGACTTTTTTCGTCCCCCCTCCCTACCGGGAATGTCCTGTCCACCCACCGGTTCGTGGCCGCCGGGGGGAAGTGCCATCCACGACCGTCGGGGTCGCCTGCCGGAGAACTTCCGTGTCCATCACGCCGTGTCCCATCCCGCTGCCCTCCGCCCTCCGTGACGAGGAGACGGTCGATGACCAGCGCAACCTTTTTTGTCCCAACTACGACGCCTGCCTGCACCAGGTCGTGAAGAAAGGCTGGGACGGCTGGAGCTGCCGGGGGTGCGACCTGCGCCACTTCCGCGTCGGCCAGCCCACCGCCCAGCAGTTCGCCGTGGCCCGGCCAGGCGGTTGGGACGCGCAGTGAGGGGCTGAGCTCGCGGGTTGAGGCCAGCCGGCCGTCCGTGCGTCAGAGAATATTTGACGCACCCTGGCCCTCTTGGCAGGAAGGGACATGCGCTCCAAGAAAACCAAGTTCATCTTCGTGACGGGCGGCGTGGTCAGCTCGCTGGGGAAGGGACTGGCCTCCGCATCCATTGGCGCCCTCCTCGAGAACCGCGGGCTGGACATCACCCTCATCAAGCTGGATCCCTACATCAACGTGGATCCGGGCACGATGAGCCCCTTCCAGCACGGCGAGGTCTTCGTCACCGAGGACGGTGGCGAGACCGACATGGACCTGGGCCACTACGAGCGGTTCACCCACGCCCGGATGAGCCGCCTCAACAACTTCACCTCCGGCCGCATCTACAACGCGGTCATCACCAAGGAACGCCGGGGCGAGTACCTGGGCAAGACGGTCCAGGTGATTCCGCACATCACGGATGAGATCAAGGCCAGCATCCGCCAGGCCGCCCAGGACGTGGATGTCGTCATCGTGGAGGTCGGCGGAACGGTGGGCGACATCGAGTCCCTGCCCTTCCTCGAGGCCATCCGCCAGATGCGCTACGACGTGGGCAGCCAGAACGCCGTCTACATCCACCTGACGCTGCTGCCGTACATCGGCGCCGCGGGTGAGGTGAAGACCAAGCCCACGCAGCACTCGGTGATGAAGCTGCGCGAGATCGGCATCCAGCCGGACTTCCTCCTGTGCCGCACCGACCGGGAGATTTCGCGCGAGCTGAAGGACAAGATCGCCATGTTCTGCAACGTGGACAACGGCAACGTGTTCACGTCCCCGGACGTGCGCAGCATCTACGAACTGCCCCTGGAGCTGCACCGCCAGGGCCTGGATGAGCGGCTGGCGGAGGTGCTCAACATCTGGAGCCGCGCGCCCCACCTGGAGAAGTGGGAGACCATCGTCCGGAAGATCTACGAGCCCGCGCGCGGTGAGGTCACCGTCGCCATCGTGGGCAAGTACGTGAACCTCACGGAGAGCTACAAGAGCCTCAACGAGTCCCTGCTCCACGGCGGCATCGCCAACGACGTGCGCGTGAAGCTGCGCTTCGTGGACAGCCAGGACGTGGAGGCGCAGGGGCCGGAGAAGACGCTCGCGGGCGTGGACGCGGTGCTCGTGCCCGGCGGCTTCGGCGTGCGCGGCACCGAAGGGAAGATCGCCGCGGTCCGCTACGCGCGTGAGAACAAGCTCCCCTTCTTCGGCATCTGCCTGGGCCTCCAGATGGCCGTGGTGGAGTTCAGCCGCACCGTGCTGGGCCTGAAGGGCGCCAACAGCCTGGAGTTCGACGAGCACACCGCGCACCCCGTGGTGACGCTCATGGAGAGCCAGGTGAAGGTGCAGGACAAGGGCGGCACCATGCGCCTGGGCAGCTACGCGTGCGCGCTCAAGTCCGGCAGCGTCGCGCACAAGCTCTACGGCCAGGAGTCCATCCAGGAGCGCCACCGCCACCGCTACGAGGTCAACAACGCCTACCGCGGCCGGCTCCAGGAGGCCGGGCTCGTCATCTCCGGCCACAACCCGGAGCTGAACCTGGTGGAGATGATTGAGCTCGCGGACCACCCGTACTTCGTGGGCTGCCAGTTCCACCCCGAGTTCAAGAGCAAGCCCTTCGCCCCCCACCCCCTGTTCTCCGGCTTCATCGGCGCGGCGCTCGCCCAGCGCGACGCCACCCGGACGCAGGGCCCCGCCGCCACCCCGGTGCGCTCATGAGCAACACCCCCTCCATCGAGCTGTGCGGCCACAAGGTCGGCCCCGGCCAGCGCCTCTTCGTCATCGCCGGCCCGGACAGCATCGAGTCCGAGGAGATGGCCCTGCGCCACGCCCACCTGCTCAAGGGCATCACGTCCCGGCTGGGCGTTCCGTATGCCTTCAAATGTTCCTATGACAAAGCCAACCGGACCAGCGGCAAGTCCTTCCGCGGCCCGGGTTTGAAGGAAGGTCTGAGAATCCTGGACCGTGTCCGTCGGGAGGTGGGAGTGCCCGTTCTCACGGACGTCCATGAAACCAGCCACGTCGGGCCTGCCGCTGAAGTCGTGGATATCATCCAGATACCGGCCTTCCTCTGCCGGCAGACGGACCTCGTGGAGGCCGTGGCCCGCTCGGGCAAGGGGGTGAACTTGAAGAAGGGACAGTTCGTCGCCCCCAAGGACATCGTCCACTCGGCGAAGAAGGCCGTGGAGGCGGGCAACCCCAACGTGCTCGTCACCGAGCGCGGCTCCTCCTTCGGCTACAACAACCTCGTCGTGGACATGCGCGGCTTCGCCCAGATGCGCGAGGCCGGCCTCGTGGTCTGCATGGACGCGACCCACGCCGTCCAGCTCCCCAGCTCCAGTGACGGAAAGACAGGCGGCGAGCGAAGATTCGTCTCACTGCTTGCTCGCAGCGCCGCCGCAGCCGGGATTGACGCTTTATTCACAGAAGTCCACGAAGACCCCGACCGTGCCCTGTGTGACGGTCCGTGCTCGCTCAATCCACAGATGTTCGAGGACGTGGTACGAGATGTGCTCAGCATCCGCCGCGCGCTGGGTCATGAAGCCAGTTGATGCATGCGAAAGGTGAGGAGGCCATGCCGACGGAAGCGCCTTCCAAACCGGGCAAGGAAGAGCTGACGTCCCGTGCGTCGCGCGTGCGGCTGCTCGTGTTCGACGTGGATGGCGTCCTCACCGACGGCGGGCTGTACTACGGCGACAACGGCGAGGTGATGAAGCGCTTCAACGTGAAGGACGGCCATGCGCTCGTCATGGCCCGGCTGGTGGGCCTGCCCGCCGCCATCCTCACCGCGCGCTCGTCCCGCATCGTCGAAGCGCGAGGCCGGGAATTGGGCCTCGCCGCCATCTTCCAGGGCCGCAAGGAGAAGGGTCCCGCCTTCCTTGAATTGCTCGCCCAACTCCAGATACCCGCGAGTCAGTGCGCGTACATGGGAGACGACCTGAACGACCTGGACCCCATGTCACTCTCAGGGCTTTCCGCCTGTCCGGCGGATGCTGTTCCTGAGGTGCGCCAGGAAGCGGACTTCGTTACGACGAACGTGGGCGGTCACGGAGCCGCCCGTGAGCTTGTGGAGCTGTGCCTCCGTGCCAGTGGCCGTTGGGAAGACGCCGAGGGTCTGATGAGAAGCACAGATAAACGCAGCACGTCGTAGGGTGGGTTGATCAAACCCCGCATTCAAGGTAGGTGTTTATTTCCATGGCTAGTGGAACGATGCAGTCCGAGGGGAGTACGGCGATGACGGACCAGCTCTACACGACGCACGACATCAGTCGGTTGCTTCAGGTGGACCCGTCGACGGTGAGCAAGTGGATTGACCGCGGCATCCTGATGGCCTTCCGGACTCCGGGCGGTCACCGCCGGGTGCGTTCGACGGACCTGCGCACCTTCCTGGTCACCCACCAGATGCCCGTGCCCGAGGAGCTGGGCAGCAGCACGGTGCGCCTGCTGGTCGTGGACGACGAGCGCCCGGTGCTGGACGCCATCAAGCGCGCGTTCAAGCCGCACGCGAACCAGGTGGAGCTTCAGACGACCACGAGCGGCGTGGAGGCGCTGCTGCTGGTGTCGGAGCAGAAGCCGCACGGAATGATCATCGACCTCAACATGCCGGACATCGACGGCATCGAGGTCTGCAAGCGCATCCGCGCGCGCAAGCAGATGGAAGGCGTGCGCCTCATCACCATGACGAGCAATCACACGCCCGACGTCGTGGAGCAGTCCAAGCAGGCCGGCGCGGTGGCGTGCCTGGCCAAGCCGCTGGACGTGACGCAGGTCATGGAGCTGTTCCGGGTGCCGCTGGCGCTCAACACCAGCGCTGCTCGCAAGTAACAGGGCGGGGGCTTCCGCCGGCCACCGCGGAAGCCCTCGGGTCGTACGGATGCTTGCGGGAGTCGCCGCGCCTCGCCGCAGCGAGGGCAGCGGCCTCCCTGATGGGGTGTTGATGCATGCGCATCAACCCTGGACCTTCACCTCGACGACGCGGGGCTTGGTCTCCTCGCGGCGCGGCAGGGTGAGGGTGAGCACGCCATTGTCGTAGCGGGCCTCCACGCGGGTCGCGTCCACCGTCTCCGGCAGGCGGAACTGGCGCGCGTACACGCCCGAGGCGCGCTCCTGGCGCCGCAGGGTGCTGCCCTCCGGCACGGTCTCGGCCTTGCGCTCGGAGCGCACGGTCAGCACCCCGTCCTCCACCTTCACCTGGATGGCCTTGGCGTCATGGCCCGGCAGGTCCACGCGCAGCGTGATGCCGGACTCGGCCTCCAGGATGTCCGCCGCGGGCGTGACGGTGCGCTCGGCGTCGTTGCGGACGCCCGGCGAGGCCAGCTCGCGGAAGAGGAAGTCGAAGTCGCGCAGCAGCGGGTGGGTGACGGCGGCGTTGTTGAAGGGATGGCGGCTGTTCAGCATGGTCGTCTCCTGTTCGTGACGTCCGTCTGGACGCACGTCGTGCGGGTTCACGGTCGTTGTTGAATTGGCGTCCGGGGCCCCGCTTTTCGGGGGTGCCCGGCAGCGCCTCACAAGACTCAAGAGAACCATGCTTCGGGACGTGTCAAGCAACGCCCCCGCGCGTCCTGGAGCCCCCGCGAAAGGCCCTCGCGCCTGCCCGCCTGCCCTCCTGGCGGGGTGGCCAGGCTCAGTCGTCGTCGCGGCCCAGGGTGACGGCGGCGCCGTCCTCGCCCCGGGTGACGCGCACCTGCCAGGGGCGGCAGCAGACCGGGCAGTCCTCCACGTAGGACTCGGAGGAGGCGCCCAGCGAGTCCACGTCGACTTCGACCTCCTCACCGCAGTAGGGGCACATCTGGGTGGCGGCGTCCGCGAATGGCTGCATGGTCCAAGCCTCCTTGCCCTCAAGGCATGTTCGGTGACGTGGACTGAGCGTCCGCGCCATCAGACGCTAGAATCCCCACCCCATGGCTCCCCCTTCCCGGAATCGCATCGCGGACATCCTCATCAAGGCGCGCGTCATCGACGAGCTGCAGCTGCGCAGTGCGCTCGCCTCGCTGGACCAGTGGGGCGGACGCGTGTCGCGCGTCGTCGCGGACCTGGGCCTGGCCTCCGAGGAGACCGTCACCCAGGCCATCTGCCAGGGCCTGGGAATGCCGCGCGTGCAGCTGGGCAACCTGACGAAGGACGCGGCGGCGCTCGCGCGCGTGGACGTGGGGCTCGCCGAGCAGAAGGGCATCTTCCCCGTGCAGCTCAAGGACAACGGGAAGACGCTGGTGCTGGCGATGTCCGACCCCACGGACCTGGCCACGTTGGACCAGGTCGCGGCGCGCAGCCGCGCCCGCGTGGTCCCCATGGTGGCGGGCGACCGTGAAATCGAGCACGCCATCCTGCGCCACTACCGCGGCCAGGAGCCGGTGGAGAAGAAGCGCTACAAGCCCGACACGGGCAAGCAGCAGCAGTCGTCGGATGAGTTCCCGGAGGAGGAGGAGTTCAAGGTCGTGGACATGAGCGGCAAGACGGTCGTGAAGCGCATCAGCGACATCGTCGACCCGAACGCCGCGCCGCCGCCTCCCGCCGCTCCGGCCCCCGCCGCGCGCGCGGCCCCCGCGGCCGCTCCGGCGAGCGCGGGCTCCAGCGCCTCGGACATCCTGGATGAAATCCTCGCGGGCGGCGCGCCCACCAACGAGTGGACGGAGGAGGACCTGGCCCGCCTGCAGACGGTGCAGCAGAACCAGGAGAAGAGCTCGAAAATCCTCCGCGCCCTGCTGGAGCTCGTCTTCGAGAAGGGCGCCGTGCAGCAGCGCGAGCTGGCCGCGCGCATGCGCGTCTGAGCCAGGCCGTCGTTGTCAGCCCACCTCGCGCAGCTCGCGCGCGGTGAGCCCCAGCAGCGTGAGGATGGTGTCCAGCCCGCCGGCGGAGATGGACGTGTCGGCGGCCTCGCGCAGCTTCGGCTTGGCGCGGAAGGCGATGCCCAGCCCCGCCTTCTCCAGCATCAGCAAGTCGTTGGCCCCGTCCCCCACGGCGATGACCTGCTCCAGCAGGATGCCCTCCTGCCGCGCCAGCGTCTCCAGCAGCTCCGCCTTGCGGCGCGCGTTGACGATGGTGCCCACGGTGCGGCCAGTGAGCTTCCCGTCCTGGACCTCCAGCGCGTTGGAGTACGCGAAGTCGATGCCCAGCCGCTTCTGGAGCGCTTCGGCCGCCACGGAGAAGCCGCCGCTGATGACCGCGGTGCGGTAGCCCAGGCGCCGGAGCACTCGGATGAGCGTCTCCGCTCCTTCGGTGAGCGGCAGGTTCGCGGCCAGCTCGTGCAGCACGCGCGCGTCCAGCCCGGCGAGCAGCGCCACGCGCTGGCGCAGGGACTCGTCGTAGTCCATCTCCCCGTGCATCGCGCGCTCGGTGATGGCGGCCACCTTCGCGTGGACGCCATACGCGCGCGCCAGCTCGTCGATGACCTCGATGCGGATGAGCGTGGAGTCCATGTCCATCACCACCATCCGCTTGCCGCGCCGGTAGAGGCTCTCGCGCTGGAGGGCGACGTCGAACGTGGGGCTCGCCATGGACAGCGCCAGGAGCGCGCGCTTGAGCGCCGCCGTGTCGGCGTCCGGCGGCAGCGTGACGTGCAGCTCCACCGCCGCGAGCGGCGTCTCGCTCAGCCGGGTGATGCGCTCCACGCGCGCGTTGCCCGCCACCAGCTGTTGCGTCAGCGCATGCACGTCGTGCACGCCCAGCGCCTTGCCCACCGCGGTGACGACGTAGCGCAGCGGCTCCGGCCCCGGCTCCGCGGACGTGACGGCCGGAGGCACCGCGCGCACGTCCACCGTGACGCCCAGCTCCCGGGCCAGCGCGGGGAGCCCCTGGAGGGACTCGCCAGCCGGCAGGCGCACCCAGAGGGCCAGGGTGAGCAGGCCCTGCACCACCACCTGCTCCACGTCGAGCAGCTCCGCGCCCGCTCGCGCGAGCAGGCCGGTGAGGCGGGCGGTGGTGTCGGGGCCGTCCCTGCCGGTGACGGTGAGGAGGACGCTGTCAGAGGGGCGCGTGGACATGGGCGCGCCGCAGTCTGACAGGTCTTCGCGAGGACGGGCGAGCCCGTCCATGTGGCGACGGGCGAGCCTCGCTTTGGAGGCCCGCCTGCCTGGCCAACAACTACTCCTGCGGATCCGACGACAGGATGAGCGCGCCGCGGTCCAGGTACTCGCGCTCCGGGAAGGCCTTGTAGAAGTCCGCCAGCATCGCGTCCACGTCCGGGTAGCGCTGCTCGCGCCGGTCCTGCGTGGCCTTGTCGAAGAGCTGATCCAACCCGCTGGGCGCCTCCGGGTTCACCTCCGACGGCAGCGGCGAGCGGCGGCCCGGAATCTGACCGGTGAACATCTCGTAGAGCAGGATGCCCAGGGCGTACACGTCCGCGGCGGGACCCGCCTCCTGGACGCCCTTGTTCATCAGCTCCGGCGCCATGTAGACCATGCCGCCCGTGCCCACGAACACCTGGGGCATGCCCTTCGTCGCGTCCACCTCCACCACGCGGCTCATGCCGAAGTCGGCGAGCTTCGCGTTGCCGTACGCGTCGAAGAGGACGTTCTCCGGCTTGATGTTGTGGTGGGTGAGCCCCGCGGCGTGCGCGGCCTTCAGGCCGTACGCCAGCTGCAGGAAGGTGCGCAGCGCGTGCTGCACGTCGATGCCCTTGCCGCCCGCAGCCTCCAGCTTCTCCTTCAGGCTGCCGCGCATCAGCTCCACCACGAAGTAGGGCCGCGCCGAGTCCACGTTCTGGTCGAGGATCTGCACCACGCCCGGGTGGCGCACCTGCGCCTGCGCGCACAGCTCCTTCTTCAGGCGCTTGAGCACCTCACCGCGCTGCAGGAAGGAGAAGTAGCCGAAGATGTCCTTCAGCTCCTTGATGCAGATGTCCAGCCCCAGGGCGTTGTAGCGGCCCTTGAAGACCGTCCCCAGCGGCCCCGTGCCAATGGGGTCGAACTTCTGGTAGCGCAGGTCCAGGTCGCTGGCGCCCTTCGCGGCGGCCGCGGCGGCGGCGGCGTGGGGAACCGGGGCTGCGGGAGCGGAGGGCGTGGCGGGAG
>NZ_RAVY01000174.1:0-20289 GCF_003611625.1 Corallococcus sp. CA054B | reverse complement strand
GTCCTACGCAGGGGAGTCCCCGCTTGCCCAACCCCCCTACGCGCTCGCCGGTCCCGCCCACCGCACGGACGCCTTCTTCCACGTCGACGTCCGCGACGGTCATCTCCCGAGGTCCCGGCTACGTGCAGCGTCCGGGTTCCACGGGCGGGCGCCCTGGTGGGCCGCCGGGCAGCCGTCCGGGGGGGCCGGGTGGTCCCGGCAGCCGTCCGGGTGGCCCGGGTGGGCCTGGCAGCCGTCCTGGCGCGCCCATGCAGGGCCGTCCGGGTGGGCCGCCCATGAACCGTCCGGGAGCGCCCATGCAGGCGCGTCCGGGCCAGACGGGGCCGGTGCGTCCGTCCTCGCCGCCCACGGCCGGCACGGGTGCCCCGGTGCAGCCGACCGGCCCGACCATCATGGTCGGCGGCGTCCCGCACGCCCAGGTCGCGCCCACGCCGGGTGCCCAGGCGCGCCCCACGGCCACCCAGGCCGTGGTGATTTCGCGCCCGCTCATCCAGGTCCGCCGCGTCACGCCCACCACGACCCAGGCCAAGCAGTACCCCATGGCCCCGGGCCGCACGGCGCTGGGCACGGAGAAGCGCGAGTACAAGGTCGTCCCGGATCACCTGGGCCGCGGCCGCGAGCTGGTGGACGTCTCCAAGAACAAGGAGCGTGGCCAGCGCAAGCGCACGGGTCCTGAGACGACCAGCGTGTCCAAGCAGGAGCTGTCGGACATGGTCTGGGGCCGCATCCAGATCCCCGTCCGCGGCAAGAAGCGCAAGCCCACGAAGAAGGGCGCCAAGACGCAGATCACCCAGATGGCCGAGGAGAAGAAGGTCATCAAGCTCCAGGAGGGCATCAGCGTCTCCGACCTGGGTCAGCGCATGGGTATCCGCACCTCGGAACTCATCAAGAAGCTGATGGGCATGCAGAAGATGGCCACGGCGAACCAGATTTTGGACGCCGACACCGCGGAGCTCATCGCCACCGACTACCACTGGAAGGTCGAGCGCGTCGGCTTCGAGGTGGAGGACTACCTGCCGGAGGTCGAGGCCAAGGCCGAGGACGAGCGTCCCCGTCCGCCGGTGGTCACCATCATGGGCCACGTCGACCACGGCAAGACGAGCCTCCTGGACGCCATCCGCCAGGCCAGCGTGGCCTCGGGCGAGGCGGGCGGCATCACCCAGCACATCGGCGCGTACAGCGTGTCCACCGCGCGCGGCGACGTCACGTTCCTGGACACCCCGGGCCACGAGGCCTTCACGTCCATGCGCGCCCGTGGCGCCAACGTGACGGACATCGTGGTGCTGGTGGTGGCCGCGGACGACGGCGTGATGCCCCAGACCATCGAGGCCATCAAGCACGCCAAGCAGGCGGAAGTGCCCATCGTCGTCGCCATCAACAAGATGGACGTCCCGGGCGCCAACCCCGACCGCGTGAAGAAGGACCTCGCGAGCCAGGAGCTGGTGCCGGAAGAGTGGGGCGGCGACACCATCATGGTGCCCGTCTCCGCGAAGACGAAGATGAACCTGGATCTCCTCCTGGAGAACCTGGCGCTGCAGGCGGAAGTCCTCGAGCTGACGGCGAATCCCTCCCGTCCTTCCGTGGGCGCCGTCGTGGAAGCGAAGCTGGAGCGTGGCCGCGGTCCCGTGGCCACGGTGCTGGTGCAGGAGGGCACGCTCAAGCTGGGCGACGCCATCGTCACCGGCACGCACTACGGCCGCGTCCGCGCCATGAACAACAGCCGTGGCGAGGCGGTGAAGGAAGTGAAGCCGGGCTACTGCGCGGAGGTCGTCGGCCTGTCCGGCGTGCCCACCGCGGGTGACGCCATCAACGTCGTCTCCGACGAGAAGGCGGCCAAGCAGATCGGCGACCACCGCGGCATGAAGGAGCGGCAGGCGGAGCTCAGCAAGGTCAGCCGCGAGTCCCTGGAGCAGCTCTTCGCCAAGACGAAGGCGGGCGGCGGTCCCAAGGAGCTGCGCGTCATCATCAAGGCGGACGTGCAGGGCTCGGCGGAGGCCGTGCGCCAGGCGGTCGACAAGCTCACCACGCACAAGGTGCGGGTGGTCATCATCGACGCGGGCGTGGGCGCCATCACGGAGACCGACGTCATGCGCGCCGCTGCTTCCAAGGGCGTCGTGCTGGGCTTCAACGTGAAGCCGGAGTCGGGCGCGGAGGCCGCGGCCAAGGCGCAGCAGGTGACGCTGCAGAGCTACTCCATCATCTACGAGCTCATCGACGGGGTTCGCACGGAGATGGAGGGCCTCCTGGAGCCCATCCGCACCGAGCGCAAGCTGGGCCGTGCGGAGGTGCGCAACACCTTCAACGTTCCGAAGCTGGGCACCATCGCCGGCGCGGCCGTCCTGGACGGCGTGATGAAGCGCGGCTCGTTCGTGCGCCTCATGCGCGAGAACAAGCAGCTCTTCTCCGGGAAGATGGCGTCGCTGCGCCGCTTCAAGGACGACGTGAAGGAAGTCGCGCAGGGCTTCGAGTGCGGTATCGGCATCGAGAACTTCAACGACCTCAAGGCCGGCGACATCATTGAGGCCTACGAGATCGAGGAGACCCGGCAGAGCCTCTCGTAGTCCTGGAGAGGCGCACTCGACGGACCCCGGGGAAGGCCCCACCTTTCCCGGGGGATGACGACGCGACGGCGCCTGGGCGTGGATGACGCGCCCGGCGGCCGTTGGCCTGGGGGACCTTTATGTTCGTGGGAGTCGCACGCCTCACCCTCCAGATTCCGGAGAGCGCCTCGCTGAAGTCCAAGCGGCAGGTGCTCCGCCGGGTGACGGACCGGGTGAAGGCCCGCTTCAACGTGGCCGTCGCGGAAGTGGACGACCAGGACCTCTGGCAGAAGGCGTCGGTGGCCCTGGCCGTGGTGGGCAACGAGCGCGGGCACGTGGATGAGCAGCTGGAGAAGATCATCCACTTCATTGAAGAGATGTATGTCGCGCCGCTGATGGCTCGGGAGACGGAGATTGTCGCCTTCGGGGACACGCTCTATTCCGACAAGAGGCCGACAGGCTTCCGCGCCCCGGCGAAGGTGCCTGAGCCGGAGGCCGAGGACGCCCACCTGTCTCCCGAGGACGCGCACGCGCACTCGGAGGCGGCGATTGCCCGGTTCCTGCGCAGCGACCGTTCGCTGGCGGAGGCGGAAGGGCTGGGCTCCTGGGACCAGCGGCACGAGGGCGCGGGCCCCGGGCCCGGGACTTCCAGACCCACGGGTGACGGTGGAACGCTGAATCTGGACGACGCGCGGGCCAAGGCCCGGGCGCTGCGCAACCCGCGAGATTGGGAGAAGAAATGACGACGCATGCACGACCCGAGCGCGTGGGACAGGAAATCCAGGCGGCCATCGGCGCCCTGCTGACGCGGGGGGAATTGCGCGACCCGCGCATCGGCTTCATCACCATCACCGGCGTGAAGGTGTCGCCGGACCTGCGGGTGGCGAAGGTCTTCTATTCGATGCTGGGCACGGACCAGGAGAAGGCGGACACGCAGAAGGGCCTGGATGCGGCCAAGGGCTTCGTGCGCCGCGAGGTGACGTCCGCCGTCAACCTGCGCGTGTCGCCGGAAATCTTCTTCGCCTTCGACGCGTCGGTGGGCGAGGGCGATAAGATCGACCGGCTCCTGCGCGAGGTGCGCGGCAAGGAAGGCTGGTAGGCCCCGCTTCATGGACGGCGTTCTCGTCATCGACAAGCCCCTGGGCCCCACGTCCTTCGACGTGGTCCGCCAGGTGCGCGGCCTGCTGAAGGTGAAGAAGGCGGGCCACACGGGCACGCTGGACCCCATGGCCACCGGCGTGCTGCCGGTGTGCCTGGGCGAGGCCACCAAGGTCGCCGGCATCATCACGGAGGGCGACAAGGCCTACGACGCCGTGGTGCGGCTGGGCATCGAGACGGACACCCAGGACGCCCAGGGCAAGCCCACCTCGGAGGCCCCGGTGCCCCCGCTGACGGCCCCGCTCCTGGAGGCGGTGCTCGCCCGGTTCCGGGGGACGTTCGACCAGGTGCCGCCCATGTACTCGGCGGTGAAGGTGGCCGGGAAGCGGCTCTATGAGCTGGCGCGCGCCGGGGAAGAGGTGGAGCGGGCCAGCCGCACCGTCACCGTGCACGAGCTGGTGCTGCGCGACTTCTCCGCGGACCGGCTGACCCTGTCCGTGCGGTGCACCAAGGGCTTCTACGTGCGCACGCTGGCGTACGACCTGGGCCGCGCGCTGGGCTGTGGCGCGCACCTGGAGGCGCTGCGGCGCACCATGAGCGGCCCCTTCACCCTGGCTCGCGCGCTGCCCCTGGGGGACCTGGCGGCCCTGTCGCGTGAAGCGGTGGCCGGGCGGCTGGTGTCGCTGGCGGACGCGCTGACGGACCTGCCTGCGGTCCGGGTGAGCGCGGACGAGGCCCGGCGGGTGCTGCACGGCGTCCCCGTGGAGGTCGCCCCCGTGCCGGGCCGGGTGCGGGTGCTGGGCCCGGATGACGTGCTGCTCGCCATGGCGGAAGTGGTGGGCGGGCGGCTGCGGTATCAGCGGGTGTTCAACTGAGTGGCCACCCGCACCCATGACATCACCGTGAGCGTGGCCCCGGGCCTCCGCGGCGCCTTCGACGGGCGGCGCGAGCTGTCCCTGGGCGTGCCCGCGACGGCGGGCATTGGCGACGTGGTGGAGGCGCTCCTGCGCTTGTACCCCCGGACCCGTCAGCTGCTGGCGGGGGACGGGGGCGAGGCGGGGGGCCCGTACCTGCACGTGGCCATGGACGAGGCCTCGGCCCGGGAGCTGTCCCCGGGCGGGGGCGGAATGCCGGGCGGCTGCCGGTTGTACGTCTTCGCACTGTCCCGGCCCCCGAAGGGCGGACGGACGGGCGGCGAAGGTTGACCCCCCAGGGGGTGAAGCTTATAAGCGGCCCGCTCGTTAGAAGGACCATGTGGCCGGGTCTGTACCCCTCCGCGGACCCAGGCGGCACGAGCGGTCACCCCGGAGCGGGATTCAGGAAGAAGCCCATGTCGTTGCATCAGGAACGCAAGAGCGAGCTGGTCACGAAGTTCCGCACCCACGAGTCCGACACCGGCTCGCCCGAGGTGCAGGTGGCGCTGCTGTCCGAGCGCATCAACATGCTCACCGAGCACTTCAAGACCCACAAGAAGGACCACCACTCCCGCCGCGGTCTGCTGAAGCTGGTCGGTCAGCGCCGCCGCATGCTGGACTACCTCAAGTCCAAGGACGTGGCCCGCTACAAGAAGCTCATCGAGGGCCTCGGCATCCGCAAGTAGTCCTCGAGCAGCATCCGGGGCGCTGGCACATCACCAGCGCCCCGTGCATTTGCGCAGCACGCAGCACGGTTTCAAGAACAGCAGCGCGGACGTGGGCGAAGGAGTGGGCGAGGGAGAGGTGGAGGCGGGCTCTTTTGGTTTCCGTTCAGACCGGCCGACCCGGAGTCATGGGTGGGCGGGTGTGATCAGGGATCAAGAGGTCTGGTCCATCCCTCCGGCGCTCCGCAACGGAGCCCGTTTCCGCAGTACAGGCAGCGTTCGTCTGGCATGTGCCTGCTTCAGGCCCTGGCGACCGCTCAATCCCAGAGGGCCCCTTTCCGGGCGGCTCCTGCCCCACGCACGTGGGCAGGCCGCGGCTGGCAAGGGTCCTCGCACGCGAAGCAGGCACAGAGGCCACACGACATGTTGAAGAAGAGCGTCAAGATTGGTGAGAACGAGCTGAGCATCGAGACGGGCCGCCTGGCCAAGCAGGCCGATGGTTCCGTGGTGGTCCGCTACGGCGACACCATGCTGCTCGTCACCGCGGTGAGCGCGCGGGAGAAGAAGGACATCGACTTCCTGCCCCTCACGGTGGAGTACCAGGAGAAGCTGTACTCGGCGGGCCGCATCCCCGGCAGCTACTTCAAGCGCGAGGGCCGTCTGACGGAGAAGGAGACGCTGGCCTCCCGTCTGGTGGACCGCTCCTGCCGTCCGCTGTTCCCGGAAGGCTACGCCTACGAGACGCAGGTCATCGCGTCCGTCATCTCCGCGGACCCGGAGAACGAGGGTGACATCCACGGCATCACCGGCGCCTCCGCGGCGCTGTGGGTGTCGGACATCCCGTTCAACGGCCCCATCGCGGGCATCCGCGTGGGCCGCGTGGGCGGCCAGTTCGTGGCCAACCCCACCGCCAAGCAGCGCGAGCAGAGCGACCTGGACCTGGTCATGGCGGTGAGCCGCGAGGCCATCGTGATGGTGGAGGGTGGCGCGGAGGAGGTCAGCGAGGCGGACATGGTGGCGGCGCTGGAGTTCGGCCGTCAGAACGCCCAGCCCGCGCTGGACCTCCAGGACCAGCTGCGCGCGGAGCTGAAGAAGCAGGTCCGCGCCTACGAGAAGCCCGCCACCATCGACGAGGGCCTGCGCAACCAGGTCCGCGAGCTGGCGCTGGAGGGCGTGAAGGCCGGCTACGCCATCAAGGAGAAGGGCGCGCGCTACGAGGCGCTCTCCAAGACGAAGAAGGCGGCGATCGCGGCGCTCAAGGAGAAGCTGGGCGCGGAGTTCACCCCGCTGGTGGAGAAGCACGCCAAGCAGGTCATCGAGGACCTGAAGTACGACCACATGCGTGAGCTCACCGTGAACGGTGGCCGCATCGGTGACCGTCCGCACAACGTGGTGCGCTCCATCACCAACGAGGTGGGCGTGCTGCCCCGCACGCACGGCAGCGCGGTGTTCACCCGCGGCGAGACGCAGGCGCTCGTGGTCGTCACGCTGGGCACCAGCGAGGACGAGCAGCGGCTGGAGCTGCTCAGCGGCCAGGCCTTCAAGCGGTTCATGCTGCACTACAACTTCCCGCCGTTCAGCGTGAACGAGACCAAGCCCCTGCGCGGCCCCGGCCGTCGCGAGGTCGGTCACGGCGCCCTGGCGGAGCGCGCGCTGCGCAACATGATTCCGGCCAGCGACTCGTTCCCGTACACGGTGCGTCTGGTGTCGGAGATCCTCGAGTCCAACGGCTCGTCCTCCATGGCCTCCGTGTGCGGTGGCACGCTGGCGCTGATGGACGCGGGCGTGCCCATCAAGGCGCCGGTCGCGGGCATCGCCATGGGCCTGGTGAAGGAGGGCGAGAAGATCGCCATCCTGTCCGACATCCTGGGTGACGAGGATCACCTGGGCGACATGGACTTCAAGGTCTGCGGCACGTCCAAGGGCATCACGTCCATCCAGATGGACATCAAGATCACCGGCCTCACCACGGAGATCATGAGCCGCGCGCTGGAGCAGGCGCGTCAGGGCCGCGAGCACATCCTGGCGGAGATGGCGAAGACGCTGAGCGCGCCGCGCAAGGAGATCAGCCAGTTCGCGCCGCGCATCACGACCATCCAGATCCGTCCGGAGTTCATCAAGAACGTCATCGGGCCGGGCGGCAAGGTGATCAAGGACATCATCGCCCGCACGGGGGCCGCGATTAACATCGAGGACACCGGCCGCGTGGACATCGCCAGCGCGAACGGCGATGCGGTGAAGGCGGCCATCGCGATGATCCAGGCGCTCACGCGCGAGGCGGAGATCGGGAAGATCTACACCGGCACCGTCCGGAAGATCGCCGAGTTCGGCGCCTTCGTGGAGTTGTTCCCGGGCACCGACGGCCTCATCCACATCTCCGAGCTGTCCGACAAGCGCGTGAAAACCGTGTCGGACGTGCTGAGCGAGGGTGACGAGGTGCTGGTGAAGGTCGTCAGCATCGACAAGACGGGCAAGATCCGCCTGTCGCGCAAGGAGGCCATGGCCGAGCGCGCCACCGCGCAGGGCACGCCTCCCGCGGCCGCCGCCCCGGCCGCCCCGACGCCGGACGCGAAGGCCTGAAGCCGGCCCCCGTGTAGCGGCCTTCCGTGAGGAAGGCCGCGACCGGAAACGCCCCGTCTCCTCCCGCCTCCGGGCGCGAAGGGGCGGGGCGTTGTCGTTGCGGGGCAGGGGGCTTGCCGCCCGGCGGCGGCGCACCGCTCGAACCTGTCCGACAGTCGGACCGGCTGGGCCAATCACCGCGCCCCTGGCGCCTGCAAATGCCCTCGGAGGTTCCCCTCGGACGGGCTCCGGCATCCGTCGTGGCGGGGCCGCCCGTTCCAGCCGGCGAGGAGAAACCTGTCCGACAGTCGGACAGGTTTGCGGAAAGCGCGTCGGAAGGGAGCTCCTTCTCATGCATGCGCGAGGCGTTGGCGTGGTGCCGTCATGGGAGCGGTGCCGGGCTCCTGGCGTCGTTCTCCGCATCCTGCTCGCCACGGTGGCCCCAGGCGGGAGCACGCGGTGTTTTCGTCCTGGAGGGATGGGGGCTTAAAACCGTGGGAGGGCCTCCTGCGTTGATGGGGGACCGCCCCGGAGGCGCTGCGTGCCGGTCCATCCATCCAGCTCCTCGGAGCCTTCGAGCAGCTTCCTCTCGGACCTGTCCCGTTTCCTGGGGGCGTTCCGCTGGGCGTTCATGCCGCTGGGCCTGCTCGCGCTGGTCGCGGTGGGCGTGCACTCGGCGGCGGATACGCTGGATGACCGGCTGCTCACCGCGGTGGACCGGCTGGACTCCGCGTTCGATGCGTGGGTGGGCCAGTTCCCCGCCTTCGCGTCGATGGTGGATTGGGTCTCCCTGGAGACGCGCACCCGGCTGGCTCGGGCCCTGGCGCTGGCCTGGGAGCTGGCGGCGGACCTGCTCCTGGCGCTGCCGGCGCTCGGCTATCGCGAGACCGCCGCTGCCCGCCCCGTGGAGCCCTGGCGGCCGGTGACGGCGTCCGCTTCGGAGGCCTCTTCGTGGAAGGCGCTGCTGCGGCGCTGTCTGCGGCGGCCCACTCCGATGCGGTGGGTGCGGCCCCTGGCCACCGCGGGCGTGGTGCTCGCGGGCGCGTGCACGGTGGCGCGGCTTGTCCAGGGCACGGTGTACCTGTCATGGCGGCCACTGTTTGGTGACGTCGCCGCGGACTGGGCGGCCCGGGGGCTGGCGGTGGCGGCGCTGTGTGGCGTGAGCGTGTCGCTGGGCTGGCGCGCGGTGCTGCGCAACCTCCAGCACGCGGACGCGGCATGTGAAGCGGTGGGGTCGCGGCGGGCGTGGACTCGCGGGCTCCTGGGGTGCCTCGTGGTGGCGCCGCTGGGCTTCGCGGCGGCTTGGGACGCGGCCCCGGTGCTGTCCTTCCTGCGCTGAGGCCCTGACGCATGTTCGCTCGACGCGCCCGGGGACTCCTGGACTTCACCTTCGCGCTGCTGTGCGTGTGGTGCGCGTACCACCACACGCCCGCGGGCGCGCTCTTGCGGCGCGCGGGCGCCTGGGCCTTCAACTCGCGCACCACGGCCCGGCCGCTGCTCGCGTACTACGACGGCGTGAGCGGGACGGCGGTGCCCGTGCCGGCCGCGCTGCCCGCCGCGCTGCTTACTCGCGTGCCCACGAGCGCGGAGGCGCTGGCGTGGGGGACTCACTCGGCGCTGAAGGCCCTGGACCCGAAGGCCCGCGAGCCGTCGCTCGCGCTGGCTCGTGAGCTGGGCATCGCTCCGGAGACGCTGGTGGATCCGGTGAAGGGACCGGCGGCGACGCGGCGGCTCCTGGACGCGCTCGCCAGGGACTTCCCGTCGGAGGAGGCTCGGGTGACGGCGGTGTTCGCGGGACGGGTGCCCGCGCGCTTCGCCCTGGAGCGGGTGGACGCGGAGGGTGGGGCGCTCAGCCTGGAGCGCCTGGCGAAGCAGCTGCCCCCCGGCTTCGAGGGCTCCTCCGTGGGCGCGGCCCAGGCGCTGGCGCTGTCCACCGCGCTGATGCTCGGGTGGCCGGTGTCGGAGAGCGCTCCGGTGACGAGCCCCTTCGGCTACCGCGTCCACCCCACGCTGCGCACGCGCCGGATGCACACGGGGGTGGACCTGGCGGTGCGCTCGGGCACGACGGTGACGGCGGTGGCCGCGGGCGTGGTGCGCCGCTCGAGCGAGGACTCCGTCAACGGCCGCGTGCTGGTGCTGGACCACGGGCGGGGTGTGACGACGGCGTACTGTCACAACTCGGAGCTGCTGGTGAAGGCGGGCACGCGGGTGGAGAAGGGGCAGGCCATCGCGCTGTCGGGCAACACCGGCCGCTCCACCGGGCCGCACCTTCACTACCAGCTGGAGCTGGCCGCTCGGCCCGTGGACCCGTTCGGGTTCCGCACAGCGCTGCGCATGGCGGACGGCGCGACCGAGCTGTGAGTGCCCGGGTCACACGACCCGTGACGTCGGCGCCAGGAAGTAGAGGGGGGCCGGGGTGCATGTTACGGCGAGGGGCATGGACCCCTCGCTGACCGTCCCCGTGCGCCGGGTGCGCTCGCATCCGGACCCGCTGCCCCTGCCGCGCTACGAGACGGAGCTGGCCGCCGGGCTGGACCTGCGGGCCGACATCGACGGGGAGTGGGTGCTCCAACCCCTGGAACGGATGGCGGTCCCCACGGGGCTGGCCTTCGCGCTCCCGCCGGGCTTCGAGGGCCAGGTGCGGCCCCGCTCGGGGCTGGCGCTCCGGCATGGGGTGACCTGCCTCAACTCCCCCGGGACGGTGGACGCGGACTACCGGGGGGAAGTGCAGGTACTGCTCGTCAACCTGTCCAACACCCCCTTCACCCTGCGTCGGGGGGACCGGGTGGCCCAGCTGGTGGTGGCCCCCGTGACGGCCACGGCCCTGCGGGAAGTGGAGGTGCTGGAGGTGACTTCCCGAGGGGCCGGAGGTTTCGGGTCCACCGGCCGATAGGCCCGGCGCGCAACGTCGTTCCTCAACGGCTCCGGAGCGGGCAGAATGGAGCCCCCCGGCCGTCCGCCAGGGAGGCCGCCCCCCCGCGGCCCCGTTCCGGAGTTTCACTGCTTTGCTCTGCTACCGCTGCGGCAGCCATGTCCCCGATACGAGTGAAACCTGCGCCACGTGTGGCCAGAAGTTCGACGCGGCCGCGCGTCAGGCGGCGGGGGCGGCGCGGCGCAAGGGCGCCGAGGGCGCGCCGTACAAGCCGGGCGACGTCGTCGCGGACCGCTACGCCATCCAGGAGGTTGTTGGGGCGGGGCCTCTGGGCTTCGTCTTCCGCGCGCAGGACCAGGCCATCGACGTGGAGGTGGCGCTGAAGGTCATCCAGCCTCGGCTGGTGCAGCAGCCGGAGGAGCGCACGCAGTTCGCGCTGTCCATGCGGGTGGGCAAGAAGCTCAACCACCCCAACCTGGTGCGCGTGTACGAGGAGGGCGTGGATGGGGACCGGCCCTTCTTCACCATGCAGCTGCTGGAAGGGCTCTCGCTGCGCCGGATGATGGAGCAGCGCGCGGCGAAGGGTCAGCTGTTCTCGCTGAAGGAAGTGGAGCCGCTGCTGGCGCAGATGGCGGCGGCGCTGGACGGGGCGCACCGCTTCGGGCCGCACTCGGACGTGAAGCCGGAGAACGTCTTCGTCCTGCCGGACATGTTGAAGGTGTCGGACTACGGGCTGGGGCTCGCGGTGCCGCACCTGCCCTTCGTGCAGGCGCAGAAGGGGCACCGGGCGGCGGCGTACATCGCTCCCGAGTACGTGAATGGCGCGGAGCTGGATACGCGCATGGACGTGTACTCGCTGGGCGTGTTGATGGGGGAGATGGTGACGGGGCTGCTGCCGGAGGACGGCGGGGTGCCCGAGGTGTCGGTGCGGCATCCGGACCTGCCGCCCGCGTTCGAGTCCCTCTACCGGCGCGCGCTCAACGTGAATCCGCTGGCGCGTCCGAAGTCGGGCGGTGAGCTGCACGCGGAGTTCGCGGCGCTGGTGCATCGGCACCCGGCCGCGGCGTCGAGGCAGCGCTCGGTGCCCGCGACGGGCGCACTGCCGCCGGCCGCGGTGGCCGCGCGCGCTGCGAACAAGCCGCTGCCGCCGGTGCCCACGGGCATGTTGCCGGTGGCGCTCGCGCCCACGCCGGCCGCACCCCTCCCGGCGGTGGATGACGCGCCTCCGCCGGATGCGACGCAGCCGCTGGACGCGGCGACGCTGGCGGCCATCCTGGGTTCGAACGCGCAGGCGCTGGACTACATCACGGGGCCGGAAGCGCGCTCCGTGTCCGACGCGGCGACGCAGCAGGAGATGCGCGCGGTGGCGCCGTCGGGCCGCAAGGGCGCGGAGGCCCCCCGGCCCCTGGGGCAGGCCCCCGACGCGGCGACGCAGCAGGAGGCCCGTGCGGCCTCGCGCCCGGCGGATGATCCGCGCGCGGCTCCGGCCAAGGCCGCCGAGCCCGTGATGCGCATCTTCGCGAAAGCGGAGGAGCCGTCGTTCCCGGCGGATCCTCGCGGCGCCCGCTCCGCGGAGAGCGCGGCCGAGGCGCGGTCCTCGGCCCGTGGCGGCGGTGAGGCCTCCTCCAGCGACGGGCGCTCCAATGGTCGGGGCGAAGCCGCCGTGGGCGAGGGGCGCTCCGGCCGGGGTGAAGCCTCGTCGGGCGACCTTCGCTCCAGCAGCCGTGGCGAAGCGTCCGGCGACGGGCGCTCCAGTCGCGGTGAAGCCTCATCGGGCGACCTTCGCTCCAGCGGCCGTGGCGAAGCGTCCAGCGAGGGGCGCTCCGGTCGCGGTGAGTCCTCTTCGGGCGACCTTCGCTCCAACGGTCGCGGTGAAGCAGCATCCGGCGACGCGCGCTCGGGTGGGCGGGGCGAAACGTCCAGCGACGGTCGCTCCAACGGTCGCGGCGAAGCGGCCCTGGGCGACGAGCGCTCCGGTCGCGGTGAGGCCTCGTCGGGCGGGCGCTCCGGTCGCGGAGGCGAGGCGTCCTCCGACAGCCGCCCCAGCCATCGCAACGCGGATGCATCCGCCACGGAGTCACGGTCCGGCCGGAGCTCCGACGACGACGAACCCTCGGAGTCCCGTTCCTCCAGCCGCGGTGGCCGCAACTCGCGGGCCTCGGGCGCGGTGTCGTCGGTGAACTCGCGCGGCTCGGAGCCGTCGGGTCCCCGCGCCCCGCGAGCCTCGGCGGCCCAGGGCTCGGCCCGCGCTTCTGGCGTTCACGGCGAGAACTCCACGGGCGGCCGCTCGCGCAAGGGCGAACCCCCTCCGGAAGTGTCGGGTGTGCGCTCCTCGGCGCGCAGGCTGCCGCCTTCCACCTCCGGCCTGCACACGCTCCCCACGACGCGGGCCACGCAGGCGAAGCCGGCCCGCTCCGGTCCCAGCTCGATGATGTGGATGATCATCCTCGCGGTGGCCGGCGTCGTGCTGGGCGCGGGCGGTGGCTACCTCTACCTGCGCCTGGCCCAGGCCGCGAAGAACAGCACCACGCCCGCCACGCCGGGGACCGCCGCCGCGAGGGACGGCATCCTGGCCACGGGCTCCTGTCCGGCCGGCATGCGTCTGGTGAGCGGCGGCAGCTTCAAGATGGGCTCGTCCCCGGAGGACCTGCAGTCAGCCGGCTCCACCGATGAAATGCCCATGGGCAGCGTCACGGTGAACTCGTTCTGCGTCGACGAATACGAGTTCCCCAACCAGGCCGGCAGGAAGCCCCGCGTCTCCGCGACGTGGCTCGACGCGAAGGCCGCCTGCGAAGGGCTCGGCAAGCGGCTGTGCTCGGAGGAGGAGTGGGAGAAGGCCTGCAAGGGCCCTGGCAACGCGCGCTTCTCCTCAGGCAATGAGCAGGTCCAGCCGGCCTGCAACACCGGCACGACGGATGCGGCCGCGGCGCCCACCCTGGCGCCCTCCGGGGCCCTGCAGTCCTGTCGCTCCGGCTATGGCGTGGCGGACCTGTCCGGCAACGTCGCCGAGTGGACCTCCTCCAAGTTCCCCAACTCCAACCCCGAGGAGCTGCTCATCAAGGGCGGCTCCTTCGACACGGCCGGAGACACCGCCCGGTGCTCCGCGCGCCGCCGGGGCACACCGTCGCTGAAGGCCGCGAACGTGGGCTTCCGTTGCTGCCAAGACGCGCCGTGAGGACGACGCTCCGGAGGCTCGCGCTCCTCACGCTCCTCCTGCCCGCCGTCGCCCTCGCGCAGGTTTCGTCGCGAAGTCCCGCCCGGCCCCGCATGGTGGCCGTGAAGTCCTCGAGCCTGGCGCCATACGCCTCCCTCCTCGCCGGCTTCACGTCCGAGGCCCGCGCGGACGTCACCGAGCTGACCCTGGAGGAAAGCCCCACGGAGGCCGCGCGCGTCTTCAAAACACTGGCCGCGCAGAAGCCCGCGCTGGTGCTCGCCCTGGGGCCGCTGGCCGCCAACGCCGCGCGCCGCTCGCTGGGCGAGGACGTGCCGGTGCTCTTCGCCATGGTGCCGTACCACGAGAAGTACGGCCTGGAGGCATCCCACGTCACCGGCATCGCGCTCACCAGCGACTTCGAGCCGGAGCTGGCCGCGCTCAAGGCCGTGGCTCCCGGTGCGAAGCGCGTGGGCATCCTGCATGACCCGCGCTCCTCGGCGGGCGCGGTGGCGCAGGCCCGCTCCGCTGGCGTGGGCCTGGGGCTCGCCATCGTCCCGCTGGCCGTGGAAGCGCAGGAGCGCGTGGGCGAGGTGCTGGAGGGCGCGGCGGGGAAGGTGGACGGCCTCTTGATGGTTGCGGACAAGACCGTGGGCAACGCTTCCGTCGTCCAGGCGCTCATCGCCTTCAGTGCCTCCCGCAAGGTGCCGCTGGTGGCGCTCACGGCCAGCCAGGTGAAGGAGGGCGCGACCCTGGCCCTCGCTCCGGCCCCGCTGGCGCTCGGTCAGCAGGCCGGAAGGCTGGCGAACAGAATCGTCCACGAGAAGGTCGACCCCGGCGCGCTGGCGGTGGCGCGGCCCGAAGGCCTGGACCTCTCGTTCAACCTCACCGTCGCGAAGAAGTCAGGTCCGTCCTGTGACGTCGCGCTGGAAGTGCTCCGGTTCGCGGCGCGCCGGGACTTTGCCGTGAAGGTCTACGAGTGATTCCACGCTACAGCCGTCCCGAAATGGCCTCCCTCTGGTCCGACGTCGCCCGCTACCGCCGCTGGCGCGACGTGGAGCTCGCCGCGCTGGAGGGCATGGTCGCGCAAGGCCTCGCCCCCAAGGAGGCGCTGGCGGACTGCCTTGCCCGCGCCGGTGACTTCACCGAAGCGGACGCCGCGCGCATCGAGGAGATCGAGCGCACCACCAAGCACGACGTCATCGCCTTCCTCACCTTCGTGGAGGAGCGCGTGGGCCCCAGCGCCCGCTGGCTGCACCTGGGCATGACGTCGTCGGACGTGCTGGACACGTCGCTGGGCCTCACCCTGCGCGACTCCGTGGACCTGCTCCTGAAGGGCATGGACCGCGTGATGGCCGCGGTGGAGAAGCGCGCCTTCGAGCACAAGCACACGCTGCAGATGGGCCGCAGCCACGGCATCCACGCGGAGCCCATCACCTTCGGGCACAAGCTGGCCATCTGGTACGACGAGCTGCGCCGGGGCCGCACGCGCCTCCAGCACGCGCGCGACACCATCGCCGTGGGCAAGATTTCCGGCGCGGTGGGCACGTTCGCGCACCTGCCGCCGTCGGTGGAGGAGCACGTCTGCCAGAAGCTGGGCCTCACGCCCGCGCCCGCCTCCAGCCAGGTGGTGCAGCGCGACCGGCACGCGGAGTTCTTCACCGCCATCGCCCTCGTCGGCGCGAGCCTGGAGAAGTTCGCCGTGGAAATCCGCCACCTCCAGCGCACGGAGGTGCGCGAGGCGGAGGAGCCCTTCACGCCGGGACAGAAGGGCAGCAGCGCCATGCCGCACAAGCGCAACCCCATCCTGTCGGAGAACCTCACGGGCCTCGCGCGCCTGTTGCGCGGCTACGCGGTGAGCGCCATGGAGGACGTGGCGCTGTGGCATGAGCGGGACATCTCGCACTCGTCGGTGGAGCGCGTGATTGGGCCGGACGCCACCATCCTGCTGGACTTCATGCTCCACCGCTTCGCGGGCCTGGTGGAGAACATGCGCGTCTACCCGGAGCAGATGAAGAAGAACCTGGACCTCTTGGGCGGCGTGGTGAACTCGCAGCGCCTGCTCCTGGAACTCGCGCGCAAGGGCATGGACCGGCAGGCCGCGTACGTCGTCGTCCAGCGCAACGCGATGAAGATGTTCGAGGAGGGCGTGGACTTCCGGCAGGCCCTGCTGAACGACGCGGACCTGCTCAAGATGATGACGCCCGAGGAGGTCTCCGACTGCTTCTCCCCGGGCTACCACACGCGCCAGATGGACGCGGTGTTCCAGCGCGTCTTCGGCCGCGCCAGCTGAAGCGCGGCCACGGCGGGCGAGGGGACTAGAGGTAGCCCTTCGCCCGCAGGTGCCCTTCGATGCGCGAGTGCACGTCCCCGGGCGTCAGCACCAGGGGCGTGCCGGTGATGCGCTCGTAGGCGGCCACGTACTTGGTGGCCAGGTCCACGCGCACGTCGTCCGGAATCGCGGGCAGCGCGCCGTGGCCGGAGAAGTTCCGCTCGCGGATGAGCCACTGGCGGATGTTCTCCTTGTCCAACATCTTCTGGTCCTCGCCCTTGGCGAAGCGCGACTCGTACTCGTCCGCCACCCAGTAGCGGCTGGAGTCCGGGGTGTGCATCTCGTCGATGACGAAGAGCTCGTCGCCCACCTTCCCGAACTCGTACTTCGTATCCACCAGGATGAGGCCGCGCGTGCGCGCCCACTTCTGGCCCTCCAGGAACAGGCCCCGGGCGGCCTCCGTGATGCGGGCCCAGTCGCGCGGCGTGGCCAGCCCGCGCGAAAGAATCTCCGCCTCGGAGATGGGCTCGTCGTGCTTGCCGTACTCGGCCTTGGTGGACGGCGTGAGGATGGGCGCTTCGAACGCGCTGTCCTTGCGCAGGCCTTCCGCGAAGGGCACCCCGTAGGCGGTGTGCGTGCCCTTCTCGTAGTCACGCCACAGGCTGCCCGTGAGGTAGCCGCGCACCACCACCTCCACGGAGTAGGGCTGGCAGGCGCGCGCCACGGTGACGTTCGCGTCGGGCACGTCCAGCACGTGGTTGGGGACGATGTGCTTCGTGCGGTCGAACCAGAAGGCCGCCAGGCGGTTGAGCACCTCGCCCTTGAAGGGGATGGTGGTGAGCACGTGGTCGAACGCGGAGAGGCGGTCGCTCGTCACGAGGATGAGCGTGTCGCCCTTGCGGTACGTGTCGCGAACCTTGCCCTTGTAGGGCGTGCCGAGCGACGGCAGGTCCGTCTGGCGAAGCGTGTGGGTGAGTTGCGCGTGGAGGGCGGAGGTGTTCACGTCGGAGGCGCCTCGCGGCCCCGGCCACTGACCGCCGGAAGGCGGCGGGAGCGGGGCCAGCTCATGAGGCGCGCGACTCTACTGGAGGCCCGCCGTCATGGAAGCAGGACCGTAGGCCGTTGCCAGGTAGAGGAACGCCGGGTTGATGCGCAGGATGCCGTCCACGTAGGCGACCGCGTACGGCGCGCCCGCGGCCCGGTCCACCCGCACCGCGCCCTCCGGCTGGATGCCCCACAGCCCCAGCAGCGTGCGCGCCACCAGCTCCGCGGCCTCGCGCTCCGACAGGCCCTGCAGGCTCTCCCGCCGGTCCTCCGGCCAACGGTCGCCCGTCCGCGCGTCGAAGACGAACTGGAGGCCGCTGCCCGCGTCCGGCGGCTGGAGCAGGTCCGCGCGGGGCTCGAAGCCCGGCGCCGCGACGAACTCGTTGCCCTGGATGATGGGGAAGAGCGCCACGCCCTGCGCGGACTGCCCGGCCTGCTGCTCCGACTGGCGGGCGATGTCCCGGAAGAGCTCCAGGCGGACGGCCGGGGACTCGAACTCCACCACCTCTGGCGAGCTGCTCAGCGCCTGCCGCGCCGTGAGCGAGGAGCGCACGGGCGCACCCGTCCCGTCGCACGCGGTGGTGAGCAGGGACAGCGACAGGAGCAGGCCAGGGACCCAGCGACGCATCAGTGGGAATATACCGATCACGCCGACGCACCACCAGCTAAACTCCGGTGCATGCGTCCAGGTGCGGAGCTGACTGTCGTCCTTCATCAGACCCGTTCACCCGACAACCTGGGTGCTGTCTGCCGGGTCATGGCGAACTTCGGTTTCGAACGTCTCATCCTCTCGGAACCCGTGGTCCAGGACTTCAGCCTGGCGGAGAAGATGGCCGTGAAGGGCGGCCACATCCTTTCGGGCATGCGCGTCACACCCACCCTCCAGGAGGCCCTGGAGGACTGCGTGTACGTGGTGGGCACCACGTCGCGCACCCAGGTGGAGAAGCGCACCCCGCTGACGCCGGAGGACGCGGCGCGGCGGCTGGCGGAGGAGAGCACGCGGGGGCGGGTGGCGCTGTTGTTCGGCGGGGAGCAGCGCGGGCTGTCCGACGAGGACCTCACCCACTGCCAGGACCTGCTCGTCATCCCCACGTCGGACGTGCAGCCGTCCATGAACCTGGCGCAGTCCTCCGCGGTGCTCCTGTACCTCTGCCACCGGCAGGGGCTCACGTCCGAGCCCGCGCTGCCCCAGGAGGAGGAGGCCGGCGCGCGGCTGGGGACGCTCAACGCGCTGAGCGGGCGCATGCGCGCGGCGATGCTGGCGGCGGACTTCCTCAACCCGCAGGCGCCGGAGCATGTGCTGCACGAACTGGAGCGGACGTTGATGCGTGCGCGGCTGACCCAGAGAGAGGCGGAGCTTTGGCTCAACGCCTTCAAACACCTGGGCCGCGCGGTGGCGCCGGGGACCTCCCGCGGTTGAGCGGGGGGCCGGCGCCACGCGAACAGCCGGGGGCGACTTAAGCCGCCGCGTCCTTCTTGTAGGTCTCGGCGAAGTGCTTCTCGCACAGACCGGCCTTGGGGCCGACCTTGGCGCGGCACTCCGGCTTGGAGCACACGCGGTAGCGCGTGTGGGGCAGCTCGCCCTGGCGCCACTTCTTGAAGTGGAAGAAGCAGTAGCTCTTGGCACGGTAGGGGCGCTTGCAGCCCTCCACGGTGCACGCCTTCTTGCCGCCGCCCTTGGCGGTGCGCGGCCAATGGGTGAGCTTCGTCGTCTGGGTGGCCTCGGCCATGGTACGGATTCTCCTGCGAAACGATGCTTGAAGACCCGTGACGCCACCTGTGGGTGGATCCGCCACGATGTGAAGGCGGACGGTGTATCGCCGGGTTTCGCGGAACGCAAGGAGCCTGGAAGCCCGTCAGGGCCCTGAAGGCCCCATCCGTCAGGGGGCGGCCAGGCCTTCATCGGCCTTGGGAATGCCCCCGGACCGGCCGGATTGGGTGCGCGGCACCGGGGAGAGCAGCTCCTCCAGCACGGAGCGGGCTCCGGCGGCGCGCTCGCCCGGCGTGCCACCCGAGGCCAGCGTGGACGGCGGCGACTCCACCAGGGGCAGGTCCTCCAGCTTCACCTTCAGCGTCATGGGGCGGCCCAGCCGGCGCAGCTGCAGCCGGATGTGCTGGCCCACGCCGCGCGCGGCCACCTGCCAGCGCAGCGTGTGCGCCCGCGCCACGGACAGCCGGTCCATGTTCAGGATGACGTCCCCGGTGCGCAGGCCGGCGCGGGCCGCCGGGCCGTCCTCCACCACGTCCGTCACCACCACGCCCCGGCCGCGCGGGTTCAGGTTGAAGGCCTGCGCCACCTCCGGGGAGAAGTCCTGCACGCTGATGCCCATCCACCCGCGGCGCATGCGCCCGTGGGCCTTGAGCTGCGGAATCACCGTCTTCGCGATGTCGATGGGGATGGCGAACCCGATGCCCTGGCCGGACACGTTGACGGCGTTGGCCACCGCCACCACGTCACCGTGCAAGTCCAGCACCGGCCCGCCGGAGTTGCCCGGGTTGATGGAGGCGTCCATCTGCAGGTAGTCGAAGTCGCCGTCGCGGCCGTTGGGCGTCACGTCCGTGCGGCCCACGTAGCTCACCACGCCCACCGTCACGGAGTGCGCCAGCCCGAACGGGTTGCCGATGACGACCACCCAGTCCGCGATGCCCACGTGGGACGCGGACGCGAGCTTCAGCACCGGCAGCTTCCGGGGCGCGTCCACCTTGAGGAGCGCGCAGTCCGTGCGCTCGTCCTCGCCCACCACCGTGGCGGGGAACTCCTCCACGTAGCCGTTGGCGCTGCGGATGGAGATGGTGACCTCCGAGGCCCCGTCCACCACGTGCGCGCTGGTGAGGATGTAGCCGTCCGGATGGATGATGAACCCGGAGCCGATGCCGCGCTGGGGCTCCTCGCCGGGAGCCACCTCCGCGCTGTCCTGGCGCGTGGTGATGGACACCACGGCCGGCATCGCCTTGCGGGCCACGTCACTGAGGTTGGAGTGCTGCCGGGAGACAGCGCGGTTCTGCGACTCCAGCCACAACTTCCCGGGCGTGCGGGCCCCGGCGCTGCTCGCTGTCCCCAGCGCGCACGCCAGCACCGCCAACTTGATGCCGCCCCCGAACCGCGTCCAACCCATGGGCCCCGCCTTCCCACCACCGTCCAACCCAATGCCCCGGCGCAACCTAGGCACGAGG
>NZ_RAVY01000173.1:0-20565 GCF_003611625.1 Corallococcus sp. CA054B | reverse complement strand
GGGCGGGGCGGGGCGGCGGGACGATGCGCTTGGCGCGCAGGTCCTTGATGACCAGCCGGGTGATGGTCTTGAGCGCGTCCATCACGCCGCGGCCGTTGGCGGCGGCCGTCTCGAAGTCGGGGACGCCGCGCGGGTTGAGCTCCCGGCGCAGCTCCTCCACGGAGAGGATGTTGTCCAGGTCCCGCTTGTTCCACTGCATCACCAGTGGGAAGCGGTCCAGGCGGATGCCGTTCTCCAGGAGGTTCTCCTCCAGGTTGGCCAGGGACTCGCGGTTGGCGTCCATGGCCTCCGCCTGCGAGTCCGCCACGAACACGACGCCGTCCGCGCCCTGGAGCACCAGCTTGCGGGTGGCGTTGTAGAAGACCTGTCCGGGCACGGTGTAGAGGGCCAGGCGCACGGAGCAGTCGCCCACGCGCTCCACCTTCACCGGCAGGAAGTCGAAGAACAGCGTCCGGTCGCCTTCGGTGGCGATGGACATCATCTCGCCGCGGTGGGCCGGGCGAACGGTCTCGTAGACCTTTCGCAGGGTCGTCGTCTTCCCCGACAGGCCGGGGCCGTAGAAGACGATCTTCGCGGCCACTTCGCGGGCCATCAGGTTCACGCTGCTCACGGTGTCAGCTTACCTAGAACGACTCGGCGCCCGGCGCCAGTTGCGGGGCGAACATTCGCGGGCGTCCCGGCCCGGTGCTCGGCCGCGAGCAGGGCGAAGAGGGCCGCCTCCTTCGCCTCCTCGGGGAAACCCAGCACGTCCAGCCGCTCCAGCGGCACCGGGGCCAGCCGCGCCCGCAGGTCCGCCATCAGCACCGGATTCCGCGTCCCGCCGCCGGAGACGTACACCGCCTCCAGTCGAGGAAAACGGGGGCGCACCCAGGTGTCGAAGGCGCGCGCGGTGGCCTCCACGGTGAAGGCGCGCGCGGTGGCCATCAAGTCATGGGGCCGCTCCGGGGCCGCCGCCCAGAGCCGGTCCACCAGCGGCTCTCCAAAGCCTTCACGGCCCGCGCTGCGCGGTGGTGGCCGCGCGAGGAACGGATGCGCGAGCAGTTCCTCCAGCAGCGCGGGGATCACCTGGCCCCGGGAGGACAGGCTCCCGTCCCGGTCGCACGCGAGCTGTCCCTGCGTCACCCGGCGCGCCAGGCCGTCCAGCACCATGTTCGCGGGCCCGGTGTCGAACGCGAGCGTGTCGTCCACGTTCTCGCCCACGACGCTGATGTTGGCGATGCCGCCCAGGTTGAGGAACGCGCGCGTGACGTCCGGCCGTTCGCGGTTCCGGAAGACGGCCCAGTCCAGGTAGGGCACGAGCGGCGCGCCCTGGCCGCCCACCGCCATGTCGCGGGTGCGGAAGTCGCTGACGACGGGCAGGCCGGTGCGCTCGGCGATGACGGCCGCTTCGCCAATCTGGAGCGTGGATGCGATGGCGGACAGGTCCGAAGGCAGGTGGGCCATCGTCTGGCCGTGCGAGCCAACGACGTGGACGTCCTCGCGCTTCACGCCCGCGCGAGCGATGACGGCCAGCACGGCTTCAGCGAAGCGCTCCCCCAGCTCGAAGTTGAGGGCGCAGAGGCTCCGGGCATCCTGGGGGCCCAGCACCCGCGCGACCAGGTCCGGCGTGAAGGGATGGGAGACATGCGCGAGCAGCTGGAGCTTCACGTCCGCGCCGGTGCCGTCCACCCGGCACAGCGCCGCGTCCGCCGCGTCCACGCTGGTGCCGGACAGCACGCCCACGCACAGCCGGGGCGGCAGGGAGGGGGAGGGTGGCGTGGCGGGGCGCATGCCCCAAGTCTAAAGGCCAGCTCCCACGGCCGCCGGACCCCGGCCCGGAGGGCACCCCGTGTGTCTGGGAATGACGCCCTCCCTGTCGGATTCCGGAGGAAGCCCGCTCAGCGCGAAGGGCGCCGACGCGGCCGCTGCCCTGAAGCCGCTCGGACCGCCGCCGGACGTTCGAGCCCTCGCAGGCCCGCGTCCTTCAACTGGCGCCGTGCCTGGGCCGCCGGAAGCCCCGTGAAGTGCATGGCCAGCGCCAGCTTCACGTGGTCGCCCGCGGCCTGGAGAAGCGCCGCTGCACGAGCCGGGGGCAGGTCCGTCAGCTCCGCGACCATGCGCACCGCGCGGGCCCGCAGCTTCGTGTTCGTGGGGCGCACGTCCACCATGCGCCCCCGGTACACGTGGCCCAGCGACACGAAGGCCGCGGTGGTGATGGCGTTGAGCACCAGCTTCGTCGCCGTGCCCGCCTTCAGCCGCGTGGAGCCCGCCACCACCTCCGGCCCCGTGCGCGCCAGCACCACCGTGTCCGCGCGCATGGCCGGCCCCGGCGGGTTGCAGCACACCAGCACCGTGTGCGCCCCACGCTCGCGGGCCTCGTCCAGCGCGCCCCGGACATAGGGAGTGGAGGCCGACGCGGAGATGCCGCACACCACGTCCCGCGCCGTCGCCCGGAATGCCCGCACCGCCCGGGCCCCCGCGGCGACGTCATCCTCGGCGCCCTCCACGGCACGCGTCAGGGCCCGCCGGCCGCCAGCCATGGCCGCCTGGACCCGCGTCGCCGGGACACCGAAGGTGGGGGGACACTCGCTCGCGTCGAGCACGCCGAGCCGACCGCTGGTTCCCGCGCCCACGTAGAGCAGCCGGCCGCCAGCGCGCAACGCTTCCGCCACGGCCCGGGCCGCCGCCGCGATGGACGGCAACGCCTCACGGACCGCGCGGAGCGCGATCAGGTCTTCTTGATGCAACCGTCGGACGACCGCCTCGACAGGGAGGAGGTCCAGGTCATCCGCACGGGAATGGAGCCGTTCGGTGGGCGGAAGCGCGGACTTTCGAGCGCGCGTCATGCCCACCGGAAGGCTCCCGGACTTCAGGCGGCCTTGGTCACCTTGCCCGCCTTGATGCAGCGGGTGCAGGCCAGGACGCGCCCGATGGTGCCGCTCACGTTCGCCCGGACCTTCTGCAGGTTCGGCAGGGTCCGCTTCTTGGTCTTGTTGTTCGCGTGGCTGACGTTGTTACCCACCAGCGGACGCTTCCCACAGAGGTCGCACTTCCACGCCATGACTGCTAACTCCTTGAAAACTGGGGCGTTCGACAGCAGCCCATAAAAGAGCGGCGGACCCTACCAGAAACAGGCCGGAAATCCAGCCGGATCCGACCCGGGACCTATCCCTTGAGCGGATCCTTCTTCTTCAACATCTCCTGCACCAGCTTCGCGGCCCGCATGCCCGCGAGCAGCTCGCCCTCCAGGCCCAGGCCGGGCAACACCTCGCGGCCGGCCAGGATCACGTTCTTCGCGGGCGTGCGCTGCTTCAACCCCGTGACGCCCAGGAAGGCTTCCGTTTCGAAGCTGTAGAGCGGGTGGGGCATGAGCCGGCTGCCGCGCACTCCCCCGGCGTCCAGGTAGGGGACCGAGCGCAGCGCGCGGTGCTGCTTCGTGAAGGGCATCAGCCGGTCCAGGTGCTCGTCGATGCGCTTCGCCAGCGCCTGGAGGTGCTCCTCGCCCTCTTCGCGCGCGGAGGCCGGGACGAAGGCGCCCGCGCACACCACGCGCACCCCCTCCACGTCCTTGTGCCCCGAGGTCGCGGCCGTGCGCGCCGGGTGCTGCTGCACGAGCAGCGGGCCCAGCTCCGGGTCCTGCGTGTCCACGAGCACCAATTCGCCCATGCCGCGCGGGAGCGCCGCCTCCGGCACCACCCAGTTCACGCTGAAGAGCAGCGACTTGATGTTGGACTGATCCAGGTGCTCCAGCAGGCCGCGGTGGTGCTTCTTGTCCGTCACCAGCCGGCGCAGGGCCCCGGAGTCCGTGGCCGTCACCAGGCACGACGCGCGGTAGAGCGTGTCCGAGCGCACCAGCTTCACGCCGGAGAACTTGCTGCCGTCGAACGCGAGCTCCTCGACGATGAAGCCCGCCGGGTTGTCGCGGCCCAGCACGTCGCCGCCCAGCTCCGTCAGCCGCCGGGTGAGCACGTCGCGCAGGGCGTCCATGCCGCCGGGGTAGGTGGACGGCGCGGTGAGCACCTGGGACAGGGCCCGCGTGTGCGCCAGGGGCGCGCCAGGCTTCTCCAGGTGGACGAGGAAGGGGAGCAGGCCGCGCACCAGCGACAGCGCCGGATCCTCGCCCGCGAGCCGGGGCGTGGCGTCCAGGGCCGGGTGCTCCTTGATCTGCCCCTTGAGCTTCCAGCCCTCGAAGAAGCCGTCGGGCGGCAGCTGGGGCCCGGCCTTGAAGAAGGCGTCGGTGGCCTCGTGCTGCGCGGCGCTGCCCGCGAGCGCGCCCTGGATGCCCTCGCCGGCCTCGCCGAACTCGCGCGTCAGCTCCGCGCGGCGGCGGGCGGCGTCCCCGACCAGGTCTACCCGGTTCCGGGGCAGCACCAGCTGGAGCTCCGGCGCGTGGGGGCGCAGCGCGCGGCCAATGGCGGTGGACAGGCCCAGCTCGCTGAGGGCCTCGTCCACGGCGGGCATCGCCTTCAGGGGCGGCGCGACGAAGGGGGCGTAGGGCAGCACGAAGCCGTCGTGCTCGTAGCCGGGCCCCATGCCGTCGTGCTCCACCAGCAACACGCGGTGGTTGCGCTTCGCCAGGAGCGCGGCGGCGAGCGCGCCTCCGACCTGGCTGCCCAGCACGATGACGTCATACACGTGCCGGGACGGGCCCGAGGGGAGCTTGAGTTTGGCGGCGGACGTCGACATGGCCGCCGAACACTACACAACGTCACCGCGTCTGGCGCCCTTTTGGCGCCCCGGGTGTCCCTGGGGTGGGGCGTATGTGCCCCCCTCAGGCCCTGGAGGCGAAGAGGCGCGCGAGCAGCTCCGGAGGCAGCGTGTCGAAGTCCGGGGCGGTGTAGTGGGCTCCCGCGTTCTTCAGCGCCTCCGCGGTCGTGGTGGTGGTGATGCCCACGGTGACCATGCCGGCGGCGCGCGCGGACAGCACGCCGTTGATGGCGTCCTCGAAGGCGAGGCACGACTCGGGGGGGCACCTGGAGGGCCTTCGCCGCCGCGAGGAAGATGTCCGGCGCGGGCTTGCCGCGCGCCACCTCTTCAGCACCGACGACACAGGCGAAGAGCGGACGCACGGCGAGCCCGTCCAGCACCAGCTCGCGGTTGTCGTGCGGCGCGGCGGTGGCCACGGCCAGGGGCAGGTTCGCTTCGCGCAGGCGGTGGAGGAAGCCCTCCGCGCCCCGGTGCAGCGCCAGGTACGGCCGGTAGATGGCGCGGTAGTGGGACTCCTTCTCCTCCGCGAGCGCGTCCAGCTCCGCGACGGAGAGGGTACGGCCCAGGAGCTGCGGGAGGATCTCCTCGTTCTTCTTTCCCGCGAACTCGTTCTGGAAGCGTTCCGCGGTCAGGCCATCCAGTCCGAGTTTCCGGGCGAGCGTCACCCAGGCGCGGTTGTGGAAGTCCATGTTGTCGACGAGCGTGCCATCCATGTCGAAGACGGCGGCGAGCAGGGGGGCGGCAGCGGAAGTCATGTTCTCCCCAATACCGATTTCCGCCGCCATGTCACCCCTGAATCTCCCATGCGAGCCCCTTCCGGGCTGATATCCCCCACGCCATGAGCGAGGACGTGCTGCTGGAGACTCGGGGGGCCGTGGGCCTGGTCACCCTCAACCGACCGAAGGCGCTCAACGCGCTCTCCCTGGAGATGTGCCACGCGCTGCATCCCCAACTGGACGCCTGGGCGGCGGATCCGTCCGTGAAGGCGGTGGTGATCCGCGGCGCTGGCGGCCGGGCCTTCTGTGCGGGAGGAGACGTCCGCGCGGTGGCCAGTTCGGCCGCACGGTCGGATGCATCGCTGTCGCGCGAGTTCTTCCGTGCGGAGTACGGGCTCAACCATCGGATCCACCACTTCCCCAAGCCGTTCATCGCGCTGGTGGACGGCATCTGCATGGGCGGTGGGTTGGGGCTGTCCGTGCATGGGGCTTTCCGGGTCGTGACGGAGAAGCTGATGCTCGCGATGCCGGAGACGGCCATTGGCATCTTCCCGGACGTGGGCGGTGGCTGGTTCCTCCCGCGCTTCCCAGGCGAGGCGGGGACCTACCTGGGGCTCACCGGCGCGCGGTGTGACGCGGTGGATGCGCTGTGGTTGGGCTACGCGACGCATCGGGTGGAGTCCTCGCGGCTGGAGGACGTGGTGGGGGCGCTGGAAGCGGCGGACTGGAGCGGGCCGGGGCGCGAGGTGGCGGCGCGCGTGCTGCAGGGCTTCCATCAGGACGCCGGTGCCTCGGGGCTCGCAGCGCGGGCGGACGTCATCGACCGGTGCTTCCAGGGGAATCGCGTGGAGGACATCCTCGCGGCGCTGGCGCGCGAGGGGACGGCGTGGGCGGAGGAGACTCGCGCGACGCTGCTGCGCATGTCGCCCACGAGCCTGCGGGTGACGCTGCGGCAGCTGCGCATCGGGCGTGGCCAGGACTACGACACGACGGCGCGGATGGAGTACCGGTTGAGCCAGGCGCTGACGCAGCGGCCGGACTTCCAGGAGGGGATCCGCGCGGTGCTGGTGGACAAGGATCAGAAGCCGCGCTGGAGCCCGGCCACGTTGGCGGAGGTGAGCGACGCTGAGGTCGAGGCGTGCTTCGCGCCTCGGCCGGGTGACGAGCTGGAGCTGCCCGCGCTGGGCTGAGGTTACAGGTCCTCGTCGCTCACGACGGTGCGCCCGTCCGCGCGAAGCAGCGCGGTGGTGATGCCTTCACCGGGGCGCAGCACGCCTGTCTCGTAGACGCGCTGGCTGCCGCACGAGGGGCTCTTCTCCTTGAGGAGAGCCACCGTGACGTCGAACCGCCGGGCGGCCTCCAGGGCCTGCCGGGCGCCGTCCTGGAACGCGGCGGTGCGGTCCTCGCGGGTCTCCCGCGTGAGGGCCCGCGCACGGTCGGCCCAGACGTCCACGCCCGTGCCACCCGCGAGATCCACGGGAGGCCGTGGAATGCCCAGGCCCGCGGCGGCCTCCGGGCAGATGGGGATGACGGCCTTGCCCTCCAGCGCCGCGAGCACTCGCTCCGAACGCTGCGAGCGTCCGTCGTAGCGGCACGCCTCGCCCAGCAGGCACGCGCTGACCATCACCGTGGGGGCCGCGCGCAGGGCTTCCCGGCGAGCATCGCGGGCTGACGCCTCGCTTTGATCCGAGGGAACGTGCTCGGCCAGGCTCGGTGCATCGGGCGCGGCCTGCGGCGGTGCTACGGCCTTCGTCACTTCGGCGCACCGGGACTGCGGAGCGCCATGCTGTCACCCGTCACCTGTGCAGCCACCTTCGTGCGCGTCCCATCCAGCATCACCGCGCCCGTCACCGCCAGCCGCACGGCCAGGGGATACAGCCGGTGCTCCTCCGCGAGGATTCGCGCGCTCAGGCTCGCTTCGTCATCCTCAGGCAGCACGGGCACCGCCGCCTGCGCGATGATGGGGCCCGTGTCCGTGCCCGCGTCCACGTAGTGCACCGTGCACCCGGCCACCTTCACGCCGCGCTCCAGCGCCTGCTTCTGCGCATGCAGGCCCGGGAACGCGGGTAGCAGGGAAGGGTGGATGTTCAGCACGCGTCCCGGGAAGCGCTTCAGGAAGTCCGCGCTCACCAGCCGCATGAAGCCCGCCAGGCACACCCATTCCACGCCCGCGTCCGCCAGCACGCCGAGCACCGCCGCCTCGAAGTCCGCCTTCGACCCGAAGCCCTTGTGGTCCACCACCTCCGCGCGCACGCCCGCCTTCCGGGCGCGCTCCAGCGCGAACGCCGTGGGCACGTTGGACAGCACACACGCGACCTCGGCCGGGTAGTCCGCCTGCCCGGCCGCGTCGAGCAACGCCTGCAGGTTGCTCCCGCCGCCGCTGACGAGCACCCCCAGCCGCGCCCGCCGCGCGCTCATGGGTCGATGACCGCCGTGGCCTCGCCCTGGCCCGCTTCCACCCGGCCCACCTCGGACGCCTCCACGCCCCGGGCGCGCAGCACCTCCAGCGCCTTCGCCACGTCCTCCTTCGCCACCACGACGATGAGGCCCAGGCCCATGTTGAACGTGCTGAACATCTCGTCGCGCGCCACGCCGCCCGTCTTCGCGATGAGGTCGAAGATGGCCGGCTTCTTCCACGTGGACTCGCTCAGCACCGCGCGCGTCCCGTCCGGCAGGCAGCGGGGCAGGTTGCCCGGGATGCCGCTGCCGGTGATGTGCGCCATGCCCTTCACCTTCACGGCCTGGCACAGCGCGAGCGCGTCCTTCACGTAGATGCGCGTGGGCTCCAGCAGCGCGTCACCCAGCGGCCGGTCCAGCCCCTGCGGCGTCATGTCCAGGGGCAGCTTCGCGTCGTCCAGCAGCACCTTGCGCGCCAGCGAGTAGCCGTTGCTGTGCAGCCCCGACGACGTCAGGCCGATGAGCGCGTCCCCCGGCTGCACCGTCTTGCCGTCGATGATGGCGGACCGCTCCACCACGCCCACGCAGAAGCCCGCGACGTCGTACTCGCCCCGCGCGTAGAAGCCCGGCATCTCCGCCGTCTCTCCGCCCAGAAGCGCGCACCCCGCCTGCTCGCAGCCCAGGGCGATGCCCTTGACCACCTCCGCCGCGGCGTCCACCTCCAGCTTCCCCGTGGCGAAGTAGTCCAGGAAGAAGAGCGGCTCCGCGCCACAGGTGAGGATGTCGTTCACCGACATGGCGACCAGGTCGATGCCCACCGTGTCGTGGCGCCCCGCCAGGAAGGCCACCTTCAGCTTGGTGCCCACCCCGTCGGTGCCCGCCACCAGCACCGGCGCTTGGTACTTGCCGGGCGGCAGTGCGAACAGGCCGCCGAACCCACCCACTCCGCCCAGGACTTCAGGGCGCGTGGTGCGCGCGGCATGGGGCTTGATCTTCTCGACGAACGCGTCGCCGGCCTCGATGTCTACTCCGGACTGCTTGTAGGTCGTTCCCACGGGCCGGCCTTGTACCCCTCCCGGGGGCCCCTGTCTCGGGCCTCGGATGGGACGTGTCGGGTTTGCGGCGGCGTGCTGCCCTCGGGCGCCCGCACGATATCGGTCTGGGATATTTGACCGGTGGGGTGGGGGCTGATTGACTCGCGGGCCAGATGGGCGCCGAGGAAACCCTCTTTCAACGTTTTGGCAAGGAGTTCCCCAAGGGCACCGAGCTCTTCCGCGAGGGAGAGATCGGCAAGGAGATGTTCGTCATCCAGTCCGGGAAGATCGCCATCTCCAAGCGCGTGCGCGACGTGGAGAAGGTGCTCGCCGTACTGGGCCCGGGCGAATTCTTCGGCGAGATGGCCATCATCTCCAACAAGCCCCGGAACGCCTCCGCCGTGGTGCATGACGACGCGAAGCTGCTCGTCATCGACCCCAAGACCTTCGAGGCGATGATCCGCGGCAACGCGGAGATCGCCGTGCGGATGATCAAGAAGCTGGCCGAGCGCCTCTCCGAGGCGGACGCCCAGATTGAAAACCTGCTCCACGGCGACCCCGCCAGCCGCGTCGTGCATCAGATCCTCCAGGCCTGCCAGACGCGCGGCCGGCCGCTGGAGGAGGGCGTGGAGGTGGACTTCGCCATCCGGGAGATGCCCCGGCAGATTGGCGTGGGCGAGCCCGCCGTGCGCAGCATGCTGGAGCGCCTGGAGCGCGCGGGCCTCATCGAGCGCAGCGGTGACCGGGTGACCGTGTACGACACGGCCCGCCTGCATGACTTCCTCAACTACCTCGAGATGAAGTGGAAGTTCGGAGACCTCTAGCGTGAAGCTGCAAGTCCTCGGGTGCCACGGCGGCGAGCTTCCCACGTGCAGGAGCACCTGCTTCCTCGTGGACGACGTGCTCGCGCTCGACGCGGGCGCACTCACTGGCACGCTCTCGCTGGATCAGCTCTGCAAGGTGGACGACATCCTCGTCGGCCACAGCCACTTCGATCACGTGAAGGACCTGCCGCTGCTCGCCGACCTGGTCATCGGCCGCAGGGACAAGCCCGTCACCATCCATGCCTCCCGCGAGTGCGCGAAAGCGCTGCGCGAGAACATGTTCAACAACTCGCTGTGGCCGGACTTCACGCGCATCCCCACGCGCCACAAGCCCGTCCTGGCCATCAAGACCTTCCGCGCCGGCAGCACCTTCCAGGTGGGCCCCTACACCGTGAAGAGCGTGCCGGTGAGCCACCCCGTGGAGTCGTGCGCCTTCATCATCAGCGACGGCAAGACGTCGCTGGCCATGAGCGGTGACACCGGCCCCACGGACAAGCTGTGGAAGGCGCTCAACGCCACGAAGAACCTGAAGGCGCTGCTCCTGGAGGCCAGCTTCCCCAACAGCCTCCAGGCCCTGGCGGACATCTCCGGCCACCTGACGCCCGCCACCGTGGGCTCGGAGCTGCGCAAGTTCGACCGCAACGGCGCGCAGGTGATGCTCTACCACCTGAAGCCCGCCTTCGTGACCCAGCTCAAGAAGGAGCTGGCCCCGCTGCCCGTGAACGTCCTGGAGCTGGGCGAGACGTTCCAGTTCTAGGGACGTGCCGCGGCGCGGCGTACGCGGGTATTGACGGTTCGCGGCGGCCGGATTAACCCCCGGGCCTCATGGCCTGGTTCTCCAAGAAGCCCCGCATCGCCGTCGCCGCTGATTCCGAGAAAGCCGCCGAGCCCCAGCCCTCCCGCATGCAGGGCCTCTGGGCCAAGTGCGAGCAGTGCGACGAGATCATCTACCGCCAGGAACTCGAGAAGAACTGGATGGTGTGCATGCACTGCGAGCACCACCATGCCTGGACGGCTCGCGCGCGGCTGGCGGCCACGCTGGATCCGGACTCCTTCGAGGAGTTCGACAAGGAGCTCGAGCCCCAGGACCCGCTCGGCTTCACCGACTCCAAGAAGTACAAGGACCGGCTGAAGTCCACGCGCAAGAACCTGGAGGAGAACGACGCGTTCATCTCCGGCGTGGGCCGCATCGAGGGACACCCCGTGTCCATCGGCTCCTTCGTCTTCGAGTTCATGGGCGGCTCCATGGGCTCCGTGGTGGGTGAGAAGGTCACGCGCGTGTTCGAGCGCGCCTTCGAGCTCAAGTGCCCTGCGGTGGTGTTCTCCGCCTCCGGTGGCGCGCGCATGCAGGAGGGCATCTTCTCCCTGATGCAGATGGCGAAGACGTCCGCGGCCATTGCCCGCTTCCGCACCAGCGGCAAGCCGTACGTCTCCGTGATGCTCAACCCCACCACGGGCGGCGTGGCCGCGTCCTTCTCCTGGCTGGGCGACATCATCCTCGCGGAGCCCAAGGCCCTCATCGGCTTCGCCGGCCCGCGCGTGATTGAACAGACCATCCGCCAGAAGCTGCCGGAGGGCTTCCAGCGCTCGGAGTTCCTGCTGGACCACGGGATGATCGACGCCATCGTCCACCGCAAGGACCTGCGCGCGAAGCTGGGGCAGATCCTCGGCATGCTGGGGTAGGGCGGCGGGCCTTCCACCCATGGACGCGCCCCGCGCCGCCCCCCGGACTCCGGAAGAGGCCCTGCGCTTCTTCCAGGCGCTCAACCCCTCCGGCATCAAGCTGGGGCTGGAGCGGGTGCGGGACGCGCTCGCCGCGCTGGATCACCCGGAGCGGGACTACCCGGCGCTGCACGTCGCCGGCACCAACGGCAAGGGCAGCACCTGCGCCTTCGTGGCGCGCGCGCTGGAGGCTTCCGGGCACCGCGTGGGGCTCTACACGTCCCCGCACCTGGTGCGCGTGAACGAACGGATCCGCGTCTCCGGTGAGGACATCCCGGACGCGGTCTTCGGGCAGCGCATCCTGGAGGTCCTGGAGCGCTACCCCTCCGCGCTGTCGGATCCGATGACGTACTTCGAGTTCGGCACCGTGGTCGCGCTCTGGCACTTCTCCCGCGAGCGCGTGGACGTGGCCGTGCTGGAGACGGGCCTGGGCGGCCGGCTGGACGCCACCACCGCCGCGAACCCCGTCGTCACCTGCGTCACCCCCGTCTCCTTCGACCACATGGAGTACCTGGGGCACTCGCTCCGGGAGATCGCTGGGGAGAAGGCCGGCATCTTCAAGCCCGGCGTCCCGGCGGTGCTTTCCCGGCAGGAGCCGGAGGCCCTGGACGCGCTCCTGCGCCGCGCGGAGCAGCTGGCCGTGCCCGTCCAGGTGGAGGGCCGCGACTTCGGCATCGTCCCCGGGTCCGATGGGACGCTGTCGTATCGGGGCTCCTGCTGGTCGCTCGACGGCCTCACGCTCGCGCTGCGCGGTCCGTACCAGCACCAGAACGCGGCGGTGGCCCTGGCCTGCCTGGAGGCCCTCCAGGCCCGGGGCGTGGCGGTGACGCCGGAGGCCGCGCGTGAGGGCCTGGCCACCGCGCGCTGGCCGGGGCGGCTGGAGGAGGTGGCCCAGGGGCCGACGGTGGTGGTGGACGGGGCCCACAATCCGGCGGGCGTGGCGGTGCTGCTGGAGGCCCTGCGCACCCTCTACGCCGGGCGGCTGTTGCACCTCGTCTTCGGGGTGGTGGCGGACAAGGACCGGGGGCCGATGATGCGGGCCCTGTTTCCGCTGGCGGCCTCCGTGCACCTCACGCCGCTGGACACGCCGCGCTCGCTTGCTCCGGAGCGATACATCGCTGAAGCACGGATTTTGTGTTCACGGGTCGTCGCGCACTCCTCCCTGGAGGAGGCCCTTGCCGGAGCGAGGGCCGATGCAGTGGGTCGTCCGGACGGCGTGGTCCTCGCTACAGGCTCACTGTTCCTGGTAGGCGCCGTGAAGCGATGGGTTGACCGAAGCCTTGGCGCGATGCGGTAGCAGCAGTAACTTTGCGACATGCGCCTGCCGGACTGGAGATCAGCACTCCCGGGACCTCCGATGCCCACCGTCGATGAGGTCGACTTCCGGGCGCTGTACTCCAAGACCAACTACGTGGTGGAGACGGCGGACGGCTGGTCGCTCGTCATCACGCGCTACCGGCCGGTGAAACAGGCGTTCGCGCAGCCGCTGTTCGGTGAGCCGCTGCTGCTGGTGCACGGCTTCTCCCAGAACCGGCACACGTGGACGAGCGGCCAGTTCGTCAAGAACCTGCTCTTCTTCGGCGTGGACATCCACATCCTGGAACTGCGCGGGCACGGCAAGAGCTCCATCGCCTTCCAGAAGGAGCGCGCGGAGCGCTTCAAGCGCCCGCTGCCGCAGGACCTGGACTACGGCTGGGACCTGGACAGCTACTTCCTCTACGACCTGCCGGCGGCCGTCTCCGGCGTCAAGCGCATCACCCGGCGCGAGCGCGTCTTCTACTGCGGCCACTCCATGGGCGGCATGCTGGGCTACGGCTACGCCGGCATCCACGACGACTTCGAGGGGCTCATCACCATCGGTTCGCCCGCGGACCTGGGGCGCGGCTTCATGCTGCTGCGCGCGCTGGCGCACGGCTCACCCCTCGTCGCGAGCGCCGTGGACCTGACGCTGGGCGGACTGAACCTCAACCGCCGCGCGTCCTCGCTGGGCCGCTCGCTGCTGGCGAAGGGGGCGGGCGCCTTCAGCCCCGCGCTCCAGAAGCGCCTGGAGCCGGATTCGCCCAAGTCGCTCGTGTTCAACGCGGTGCCGGTGGACGTGGTGCTCAAGTGGGTGGAGCGCCAGCTGTCGCACGCGGACGAGTCCGCGCTGTATCAGCGGTTCACGCGCAAGCTGAACCGGCTCATCAACACCGAACGCGTCAGCCGGGACGACATCCGGTGGCTCCTGCGCGAGGGCGGCGAGCGCGAGCCCCGCAAGGTGATTGAACAGTTCGCCCGGTGGATCCGCCGCGGCGAGATGGTTTGCTACCGCACGGACTACGACTTCAAGCGGGGCTTCGGGAAGATTGAAATCCCCATGGCCATCATCTTCGGGGACATGGATCCGCTGGCATCCGTGGAATCCACGCGCAGCGTCTACCGCGCCGCGAAGAGCGAATACCTGCTGTGGCGGCCGGTGAAGGGCAACAGCCACGTCGAGCTCACCATGGGGCACGACATCCGGCAGATCTGCTACGACATCAAGAACCTCATCGAGTACACCCGCACGCACCGCACGCGCTCGCCGTCCATGCCGCGCTTGCGTTGAAGCGCGGACGTTCCGGCCAGACTGAAAAGTTGGTGCCTCCCGGGTGCGTGATAATTTCGCGCGCGTCTGTCTTCTGACGCATGGCACGGGAGTGGTCGATGAAGGGCTTGGCGGTGTCGCTGCTCGGGTTGTGGCTGGTGCCCCTGGTGGCGCTGGCTCAGCAGCCGGTGGACTACAACACCATCACGTCCGTCACCGTCAGCGGCGGAACGGTGGAGATCACCGGCAGCAAGAAGGCGGACTTCAACAGCTTCACCATGACGGACCCGCCCCGGCTCGTCATCGACGTGTCCGGCGCCGTCTTCAAGGACGTGCCGGAGGAGCTGCCGGTGGGCAACGGCACCGTGACGGGCATCCGCACGCAGGCCTACGGCACGGAGTCCTCGTCCATCGCGCGCATCCTCATCGGCTATGAGCGCGAGGTGGAGACGGACATCCAGACCTCCGGCAACAAGCTGGTGGTGAAGGTCCTGGGCAGCGGTGGCGGCGCGGTCGTCGCGCAGGCCGGTCCCACGGAAGGGCAGGGCGCCCCCGCGCAGGGGGATACCGCGGCCAACACCCAGGCCGGCTCCAACGCGCAGGACGCGGCCCGCGCCGCCGCGTCGGACCGGGAGGCGCAGACCCAGGCCGTGAAGGCCGCCGCCGACGCCGCCCGGGCGGAGCGCGAGGCCCAGGAGAAGGCCGCCGCCGAGGCCGCCGCCCGTGCCAAGGCGGATGCGGACGCGGAGAAGAAGCGCCAGGAGGAGGCCCAGGCCTCCGCGAAGCGCCAGGACGAGGAGCGCCGCGCGTCGGAGCAGGCCGCCGCCGCGGAGCGCAAGCGTCAGGAGGCGGAGGCCCAGGCCGCCGCGAAGCGCGCCGAGGATGAGCGCCGCGCCACCGCGCAGGCCGCCGCCGACCAGAAGCGCCAGCGGGAGGAGGAGGCGAAGGCCGCCGCCCAGGCCGCAGCGGAAGAGAAGCGCGCCGCGGCCCAGGCCGCCGCCGAGGAGCGTCAGGCCGCCGCGAAGACGGCCGCGGAGCAGAAGCGCTCCGCCGCGCAGGCCGCCGCCGAGGCGAAGCGTCAGAAGGACGAGGAGCGCCAGGCCGCCGCGCAGGCCCGCCGCGAGGAGCAGCAGTCGGCCCGCGAGGCCGCCGCCGAGGCGAAGCGCCAGCGTGCCGAGGAAGCCCGTGAGCGCCGCGAGCAGGCCGTGGCCGCCCGTGAGCCGCGCGCCCGCCCCAGCCAGGGCAGCGCCGCGGCCGAGTCCCGCGAGAGCGGCGGGGGCGCGGTGTCGTCGCGCCGCAAGACGATGACGCAGATTGGCTTCCAGCAGCAGCCGGACAGCTCGCGCGTCTTCGTGCGCACCAACGAGCCGGTGCGCTACACGGTGAACGGCTCCGGCAAGCAGGTGGTCCTGGAGCTGGAGAACACGCGGGTGGTGGAGTCCAACAACACGCTGCCCCTGGACACGCACTTCTTCCCGTCGGCCGTGTCGCGGGTGGAGGCGTTCTCCGGCGCGGGCCAGACGGTGCGCGTCGTCATCCAGCTGAAGCAGGGGGTTCGTTATGAGACACGCCAGGAAGGCGGCCTCATCACCCTCGACTTCCCGCGTCCGGGCCGGTAGGACGGGGCGGGCGCCGTTGCCGGCACGGCGCCCACCGCCCACGCCTCCCGAATGTCCTTCCTTGCCCCGGTCGTCCTGACGCTCTGGGTGTCGGCCCAGATTCCGCTGGCCACGCAGGTGGAGCTCCCCACCGGCGAGGTCGTGGAGTTGGCGGCCGACTACGTCGTCTTCGAGAACGACATCCTCACCGCCCGGGGCCACTGCGAGCTACGCAGCGGCCCCAACGTGCTCCGCGCGGATGAAGTGACGTACAGCGAGGCCACGCAGGTGGCCACCGCCACCGGCAACGTGATGTTCGTCAGCGGCCTGATGGCCGCCATCGCGGACGACGTCCGCGTGGACCTGCGCACCAACGAGGCCAACGTGAAGGGCGGCCTCTTCATGCAGAAGAAGGGCGTCACCCCCGAAGCGCTCCAGGCCGCCAAGACGCCGGACGAGCTGCGCAAGATGGGAGAGACGCCCGTCCTGATGAGCGGCACGCGCATCCGCCGCACCGGGGAGACGTCCTTCTCCGTGGACGGCCTGGCCTTCACCCCGTGCCAGTGCGGCCCGGGCGAACCCAGCTGGCGCGTGGAGGCGAAGGAGGCCAACGTGAAGATGGGCGAGCGCGCCATCCTCACCTGGCCCGTGGTGTACGTGCAGTCCGTGCCGGTGTTCGCGCTGCCGTGGCTGTACCTGCCCCTGGCCCAGCGCCGCTCCGGCCTGCTCATCCCCCGCCCGGCCAACTCCGGCCTCAACGGCTTCTCGCTGGAACAGCCCGTCTTCCTCACGCTGGGGGAGAGCTACGACCTGACGTTCACCCCGGGCATCTACACGGGGAGCAGTGACCTCGACACGCTCCGGGTGGACGCGGCGGGCAACCCCATCTTCGAGCCCCGTCTCAACGGCGTGAAGGGGCCTCGGCTGCACACCGAGTTCCGCTACGTCCCCAGCGACCGCACCCGGGGCCGCGCCACCCTGGGGTTCCTCTACGACCTGCGGCCCCGGCTCAATCCGACCACCTTCTTGTTCATGCGCGAAGGGGGCACCGACACCGGCGCCATCCTGGACGAGAAGCGGGGCCTGCGCGGCGAGGCGTCCTGGCAGCACACGCAGGACCTGGGCGATGGCTGGCACGACCGCGTGGACGCGTACTTCGTGTCGGACGGCTTCTACACGCGCGACCTCACCGCCGACCTGCTGGTGCAGAACACCAACTACCTGCGCAGCACCGCCGTGGTGTACCAGCGCCGCGACGAACGCTACCTGGGCCTGGACGTGTCGCTGCGCCAGGACCTGCGCTACCCGTTCCGCTTCTTCCAGACGAACCCCATTCCCGCGGTGGCGTCGCTGAGTGGCGTCGCCACCGACCCCCACGGCCCCACGACGTTCCAGCGCCTGCCGGGCATCACCCTGGCCCTGCCGCAGCGGCCCCTCTTCGGCGGGCGCGTGATGGGCGGACTGCAGGTGGAGTACAGCCGGCTGGCGCCCCTGCGCAGCGGCGGCTTCGCGGACGACGGCTCCGACGGGCTCTACTCGCTCAACGGCTTCTGGCGCCCCGAGGGCACGCCTCCCGAGGGCGCGGCCGTGTTTGATGCGCTGCAGGGCAACGGCGTCCTGGACCCCACCGAGCGCGAGGGCCGCGACCGCGTGGCGTTGGCCTCGCGCCTGTCCACGTCCTACGGGCTGGGCAACTGGGGCCGGCTGACGCCTTCCGTGGGGCTGCGCCAGGACGTGTCCGTGGGCGAGGTCTCCGGCCGCACCGCCGCGCGCGGCTACGCGCTGGCGGACCTGGTGCTGGACTCGCAGCTGGCGCGCACCTTCGCGGACCGGGACACGCTCTACCGGCACACGCTGTCCCCGTCGGTGAACCTGCGCTACGTGCCCGGCGGCTGGGGCCACGGGCTCACCGCCCTCAACGGCATCGGCACCGGCACCGTGCCGCTCATCTATGACGAGTGGGACTCCGCGGTGCCGCTCCAGTCCGACGGCAGCGTGCGCGGCTTCCTCCACGCCGTGGTCGCCGTGGACCAGACGTTGCGCGTGCGCAAGGGGCCCACGACCCGCGAACCGCTGCGCCTGCGCATCGGCCAGGGCTTCGATTTGTCGCGCGTCGCGCCCGTCGCGGGCCGGGACCTGGTGCAGGGCAGCGTGCTGCGCGACACCTTCGCGCGCCTGTCCGCCAGCGCCGGCGTCCTCACCGCGGGCGCGCTCGTGCGCATGGATCCCACGACGCTCGACATCACCCAGCTGTCCGCCGACTTCACCATCGACAATGGCAAGGGCAACGCGCTGTACGCTCGCTACGACGACCTGCTGGCCGTGAAACAATTGTCAATTGATCGTGGGTTGGATCCTTTGGCACAAGGACCCGATTTCGCGCGTCGGGGAGTGGACATGCTGGTGGGAGACGCACCTCGTCCCCTGCCGTCCCACAACGACCAACTCGACCCCTCTCCGACCGAACGGGCACAGGCTCTCACTGTCGGTACGCGAATCAAGCTCGGATTCGGGCTCGGGTTGCGATACGAAGCACTGGTGCAGCCGCTTTATAAGGATCTGATTACCCAGGAAAGTCAGCCCCTTGCACAGCAGACCTTTGGCGTGTCGTATGGACCCGCCTGTGACTGCTGGCGGATCGAAGGGGTTGTGATCCTGCGGCGCAATCAGACGCCGGAATTCGCCGGCGTGAATTTGAGTGTGGCCGGATTCGGATCCTTCGGGTCGGGAGGGTAGGAATCACCCGCCGTACGCGAGCGTTGCACACACCTCGGAAACATCCCCCCTAGAGGAGAAGTACTTCGTGTCGGATCTCGGAAAAAGAATTGGCCAGCGCATTCGCGAGCTTCGCACGCAGCGCCCGGAGCGATGGACGCAGGAGGAGCTCGCGGAGCGAGCGCAGATCAGCGTGTCCTTCCTGTCGATGATCGAACGCGGCGAGCGCGTGCCCCACGTGGAGACCCTGGCGGCCCTTTCCAACGCCCTCAGCGTCAGCCTCGGTGAACTCTTCACGGGCACCGAGCAGACGCCCGCCCAGACGGAGGACCTGCTGCGTCCCCTGTCTGACTTCGCCCGCGCGCGCGGCCTCAACGCGCGCGACGTGGACCGCCTGCTCGGCGTGGCCCGCGTGATGTTCAACGGCTCGGCGGCCTGAGTCTCCTCCCGGGGAGGGCCCTTCCCCGTGCGTGTCCCTTCCGCCCGCCTCCCCCCCGGCGCGGCGGAGGGCCCCACGTAAGGATTGACCCCGGAGCCCCGCGTCCGTAGCGTGGTTGGCTGATTCTCGAATCAACCAGCCGTGGGAGGACGCGTGGGCCAGCAGAAGACGGCGCCGGAGAACGGGACGCGGGAGAGCGAGCGCCGCCGCACCATCCTGCGGGCCGCCATCGACGTGTTCGCCCGCAAGGGCTACCACGGCTGCCGTATCGCGGACGTCGCCAAGGAGGCGGGCGTCGCGTACGGGCTCGTCTACCACTACTTCAAGAACAAGGATGAGCTGCTGGAGACCGTCTTCGAGACGGGCTGGAGCGGTTTCATCGCGCGTGCGCGCGCCGTCGCGGAGAGCGAGGGGCCGCTGGTGGAGAAGGTCCGCCGCATCGCGGACGTGGCCTTCGAGGCCTACCGCGTGGATCCCCGCGCGGTGAAGGTGCTCATCCTCGAGATTGCCCGTTCACCGGCGGGAGCCCGCATCAACCGGCAGACGGCCTTCGTGGACGTCATCCGCCTGAGCGCGCAGATGTTCACCCGCGCGAAGGAGGCGGGGGAGCTGCGCCCGGACGTGGATCCGCTGCTCGCGTCCGCGCTGCTCTTCGGCTCCATCGAAATGGGGCTCACCGCCTTCGTCGTGGGGCTGGCGGACGCGCGCGACACGGTGATGCTCGAGCGCGCCAAGGCGCAGATCGCCGACTCGTTCCTCCACGGCGTGCTGCTGAGCGGCGCCTCCTCCAAGGCGGAGCCCGCGAAGCTTGAGCTTCCGCAAGGCGAGGAGCCCCAGGCCGCGGCCCCGCTGAAGCGGGAGAAGGCCGCGCCCAAGGCCCGGACGCCCAAGCGCGGCTGAAGAAGGCCGCGCGGCGCGCTACGGGTTGCTCAGGCCGGGTGCGTTGGTGGCCACGCCCGGCGCTTCCGGGGCGCCGGTGAAGTCCAGCTTGAGCAGCGTCTGTCCATCCACCCAGCGGTCATCCGCCTTCACGCCCCAGTGGAGGTGCGGGCCGGTGACGCGGCCGGTGCTGCCCACCAGGCCCAGCGCGTCGCCCTGCTTCACCCGCGCGCCGTCCTTCACGTCGATGCGCGACAGGTGGAAGTACGCGGTGTAGAGCCCCGCGCCGTGGTGCACGAGCACGGTGTTGCCGGACGCGTAGTTGTCGCGCGTCATCACCACGGTGCCGTCGTTGGCGGCGACCACCGGCGAGCCCGTGGCGCCATCCAGGTCCACGCCGAAGTGCTGCGTCTGCAGCTTGCCGTTGAACGAGCGGCGGTCGCCAAAGGGCGCCGTCACCGTGGCCTCGCGTGGCCAGGCGAAGTTCTGGCCGAACAGCGGCGTCTGGAAGGGCTGCGCGAACGCCGCGGCGAACGCCTTGCGGTCCGCCTCCATGCGCGCCTTCACCGCCTTGGGCGGCTTCACGTACTTGTTGGCCACGCGCAGCTCGCGCTCGCGGAAGCCCGGCGCGCTCACGTGGAGCACGCCGGACAGCAGCACCGGCAGGCCACGCCCGGGGGCCGTGACGTCCACCGCCACGGTGCCTTCCGTCTGCTCCACCGGCAGGCTGGTGAGGGCCGCGTAGCCGTTGTTCCACGCGAAGAAGCGCAGGGGCCGGCCCTCGATGGTCCCCGTGGGCAGCGAGGACGCGCCGCTCACCGTCACCAGCACCGGGTCGCCCGGCTTGGGGTTGGAGGGCTGCAGCGCCAGGCGCGGCCCCTCCACGGGCGCCACCTTCAGCGGCGCCAGCTCTCCCTGGAGCACGGCGGAGGGGGCGGCGGGCGTGGCGGCGGCGAGCGCCGGAGACCCGGAGGCGAGCAGGGAGAGGA